>JAYWAR010000192.1:0-1872 GCA_043782285.1 Akkermansiaceae bacterium
GCGAAAAAGCCGGGCCGTTCATGGAAAATGAAGGCTTCCGCAACATTTACCAACTGGATGGCGGTATTTTGAAGTATTTTGAGGAATGTGGCGGTGACCATTACCAGGGTGAGTGCTTTGTTTTTGACCAGCGTGTGGGTGTCGATCCTGGGCTCTGCGAGTCCAGTTACGCGGTTTGCTTCGCTTGCCAAGCACCGCTGGATGCTGCGGATCAAGAAGACTCACGGCATGTCGAAGGGGTGAGTTGCCCGTATTGTTTTGTAAGCGCTCCTGAGCGGATGTCGCAGCGGATTCTTGAGCGGCAAGCGGCGATTGCCCAAGTTTCGCAACCTTTGCCCGGCTCGCTCCCCTGTGAAAATCGGCGGCCGATTCACATTCCGGCGGCTCACGATGGCCGACCGCTGCTGGAGGTGTTGATCGATATTTTCCCGCAAATTTCGGCGAGTGAATGGGAAGCGCGCTGCGACCGTGGGCGTTTTGAAAACTATGGTGGCAGCGTCCGAGGTAAAGATCATCGTGTCCGGGGTGGCGAGCGTGTGGTGCAGGTATTTCCGGCGGCGGTCGAGCCGGCGGTGTCGGCAGATATTCAGATCGTGCATGAAGATGAGGCGATTGTGGTGGTTTTTAAACCGGCACCCTTGCCGATGCATGCGAGTGGTCGGTTCCATCGTAACACCCTGCAATATCTGCTGAATCAGGTGTACGCTCCCAAATATCTGCGGCCAGTCCATCGCTTGGATGCAAATACCACCGGCTTGGTGATTTTTGCCCGCACTCGCCATTTTTGCCGCTCCCTGCAGCGGCAATTTCTCGAAGGCTTGGTGGACAAGCGTTATCTGGTGCGGGTGCTCGGTCACCCGCGCGAAGATTTATTTTTCTCGGAGGCTCCGATTTCAGCGGAGCCTGAGGCGATGGGAACTCGCGGAGTCGATGTGCTTGATGGTCTGGCGTCGCGGACCGACTTTCAAGTGCTGGAACGTTGTGCGGATGGCACCGCGCTGCTTGAAGCCCAACTGGGAAGTGGTCGGACCAACCAAATCCGGGTTCACTTGTGGCAGCTCGGTTACCCGGTGGTGGGGGATCCCGCGTATTTGCTGGACCAGCAAATCGGCGACACCCAAACGCTCGATCCTGAAGCGCCACCATTACAACTTCACGCGTGGAAACTCTCGTTTGAGCATCCCTTAAGCGCGACGCTGATGCGCTTTGAAACTGAGCGGCCGCGCTGGTCCCACTAGCTTTTCGGTCACTTGGTGGTGCTGAGATTTTCGCTCGGCCTGCCGATTGTGAGCTGAATTGCGACTGCCTCGCGAATCCGTTGGGCGACTTGGTCGAGGGTCCCGTGGCTGTCGATCACTTGGACAAAATGCTCTGCTTGGAGTGCGAGGAAAATTTCCCGGCAGCGTTCAAGGTTTTCGCGTTGTTCAAATTCATTGGCGATGTCGCCGCGGGCTCCGATGCGTTCAAGTGCGGTATCCAGATCCAGATCCATGATCAGCAATAAATTCGGAACTGGGGCAAAGGTTTCGTTGTGCCGCCGGATTTCTGCCGGGTCAAAACCACGGGCTCCTTGGTAGGCCATCGTCGAAAAATAATAGCGGTCTAAAATGACCACTTTGCCCGCGGCGAGTGACGGCGTGATCAGTTCTTCAACGTGTTGGCGGCGATCTTTGAGAAAATACTCAAGCTCATCTTGCGGGGATAGGCGGCCACTGGCCGCCGATTCACGCAGTTTTTTACCCCAAGGACCGGCCGTGGGCTCGCGGCTGAGAACCACTTGGCGGCCTTGCGAGGTGAGCCATGCGGCGAGACTTTGGCTCTGGGTGGATTTGCCGGTGCCGTCGATACCTTCGATGACGATGAGAATTCCGG
>JAYWAR010000193.1:0-5281 GCA_043782285.1 Akkermansiaceae bacterium
CCGCACTCACATTCACCGCCGACCACAAACCGTCTTCATGAAAACCATAACGTTGCCAAGCCCCACAAAAATACCGCCCCGTTTCATGCCCGGCAACATGCAACTGAGGAAGTCGATCCTGCGCCGCAACCGATTGTAAATCGAATAATGGATGGGTGTAAATCATGCGACGCTTGATCGCTTCTGGCGCCGGTGGCGATGCTGGATTGATCGAGACGAAATACGATTCGCGATCTGAAACCCCTTGCAGCTCGTTCATCCAGTAATGAGTCGAATAGCAATTTTTACCGTCCCTGCTGCGGTCAATCCGGTAGTTCCAAGACGCCCAACAACGCCTTGTTTGAGGCATAAATCGAGGATCGGTATGCAAAACCGCTTCATTTTCTTGGTAATGAAAGCTCCCAAGCAACTCGTTCTCCAAGTTACTTGGATCCGCCAACATCCGTAACGCCTGGTCGCCATGCGCAGCAATCACGACCCGGTCGAAATCATGATGCGAGCCATCTTCCAAAATAATTCGCGTTCCGTGAACCTTTTGCACTCCGGCATTCCGGTGGATTTTCTGCGCGAAAGGCTGGATCAGCTTTTTGACATAGCAACGCGAGCCGCCAGCTACAGTCCGCCATGGATGTTGGGTATCCAAACCGAGAAATCCATGATTGTGCCAAAATCGTAGCAATGTCTGCGCCGGAAATTCCTCAATCCGCTCAGGCGGGCTGGACCATACCGCCGCCGCCATCGGCGAAAGATACCACCGCAGAAAATCATCGCCATAGCCGCAGGCAGCAACATAGGCCCGTAAAGAGATTGCACCGTATTGCGGATTTGCAAGTTCTGCGACCGTTTCGCGATTGAAGCGAGCAATCTGAGCCAGCATCCGCCAGTAACGAAGATTGAATAAGTTGCGGCGCTGGCCGAACAGCAGGTTGAGACTTCCACCATTGAATTCCAAACCCTCGCCCACATGCTGCACGCTAAACGACATGGAGGTTGGTTTGGTGGTGACATCCAGCTCACGGAACAAACGAGTCAACAATGGATAGGTTACCTCGTTATAAACCATGAATCCAGTATCTACCGGAACTTGAATTTCCCCCTCATCGACCATCACCGTGTGGGAATGACCACCGATCCGATTGTCCTTCTCGAAAATAGTAATCTCATGCTCACGACTGAGGAAACGGGCGCAAGCCAGCCCTGAAATTCCAGCGCCAATGATCGCGATGCGTTGCCGACTCATGCGTTAGGCTGGCGAGATGACTGGCCGGTCCGACCTTCTTGGAGCACCGCCTGTGGCACGGGCCGCAAGTCCCAAATCAGCCCAATCGACGCCAGGAATTTTAAGCCGTAGTAGGTCATATCTAACTCCCACCACCGGAAACCTTGTTTCACCGAGTGTGGATAGCGGTGATGATTGTTATGCCAACCTTCTCCCAGCGTGATCAAAGTAAGGAGCCAACTGTTGCGGCTATCATCATCCGTTTGATAGCGGCGGCGGCCCCATACATGCGCGAGCGAATTGATGAATAAAGTACCATGCAATAATACCGTGGTGCTGATGAAGAAGGTCCAAATGAAAAACTGGCCAAGAGTCACTCCGAGAGCTGGAAAAAAGGTCTCTAGCCCCCACCCGATTGAGAGCATCAGCAACCCATAAACAAATGGTACGGTTTGATCATAGCGATTTAGAAAAACCAATTCTGGGAATTTACTGAGATCAGGAATTGCTTGGTAAGCCGTCGGGAAATTCTTCATTGAGGTCAGCCAACCGATGTGTGACCAGACAAAACCACTGATTACCGGCGAGTGGATATCGCCCTCATGATCGGAATGTTTGTGATGGTGGCGATGGGTTGCAGCCCACCACAAAGGCCCTCGTTGCATCGAACTATTGCCTAACAAAGCAAAAAAGAATTGCACCGATCGTGAGGTTTTGAAGGTTTTATGGGAAAAATATCGATGATAAAACCCTGTAATCGCGAACATTCGGACTACATACAAAAACACCGCAGCCGCAGCAGCCACTGGACTGAAACCTACCCAAAATACCGCCAAACATCCGAGATGTAGGAAAATGAAAGGCAGTGTCCGTTGCCAATTGACCTTTTCCGGCAATTCTGAAGGATCGGGTAAATCTTCACGCCGATAATCCGAGTCAAGCCAGCGGCAGAGGGTCAGAATGAAAGTATTCCAGACCTTCATTTTCGGGATGACTTCTAACGGAAGATTCTGTTGCATCGGGATCAGTATTTTAGTTAGATTTTAAACGCTTGCGAACAAAACCGACCGCACCACCGACTGCCGGCAAATGCGCAAAAAAGTTTTTTCCTGAGTCCCAAAAATCTTGATGAAACGCCACTTTACCTTCGCGGTTGAGGCGAATTTGGCTTACACCCACCGAATACACAGGCTTGCCACCACTGAGGGCTGGGGCGGCAAAAATCATGGTCCAGCGAACGTAATAATCGTTCCCGGATCTCGCCACATCTTCGATTGTGACTTCGTAATGAGTCATCGTCTCACTGGTTTTGAGAAAATAGGCTTCGATCTCAGCAGCACCATGGTGAACAACCAAGGTATCGTCCAAAAATGCGTCAGCCGCATAAACTTTCAGCGTATTATCGCGGACATATTTTTGATCTCCAATGCCTTGAAGAAACGACTTAAAGCGCTCAAGCGCCGCTTTTTCTCCAGGGCCACCAGGATCTAAGCCACTGGCAGCCACCTTCGCCATATTGCTATGGTAAGCCGCAAGTCCCGCCGCAGACTCGTTAGGAGCAGCAGAGAAGCTCAGCAACAAAAAGACCGCAATCAGCGCGACCAGCAAGCCCGCCACAAAAGTCGCGAGCGGGTGAACGAATAAAGAACAAATCATCTCCAGTTCTTCTCGCCTCGCATTTTTAATCACGCAAGGGAAAAACCCATACTCATGTCCGACTACCAGGGCCAAAAGGCTTGTCAATTTGAGCGAGTCTTGAAGAGAATCTATCCACAAAACTTGGCGGAGTTTCGACCATCCAACCAGCACCGACCGTGAACCATAACGATCCGATATCGACATCCTGGCCTTGCGATTTCATGTTGCCACCGCGCATCACTTCTTTTGTTTTAAGAACCTCGGCCTTAACCAAGACGGCCACGCTTCAATTTGCGATATTTCGAATTAACGATAGTTACTAAAAATTACCATCCCCCGCAGTGATTCAAAGATGGTCGTAAAGCTATCCGTTGAATTTGGCAATTTAGCCGCCAAAGCCAAGCGCTCTCCAAGCCACTCATTTCCCCATTCAATCCTTATCCTCATGGAACTCTTTAACGCAACTCTCCAAAACCCATTCACTTGGGGCCTGTTACTCGGCCTGATGATCGCTGCCTTTCTTTGGAAATCCGGTTTTTCAGCCCGTCGCCATTTGCGCCACGATCTTAAACGAATCGAAGATGAATTGAAAAACTTACAGAGCCACCTCAACACTCAGCTCAAAATCACCGCCAGCGGCCATGCCACCCTGCAAGCAGAACTCGAAACCCTGCGCCAACAGAACGAAATCCTACGCGTCAACAACGCAACTCTCCAACAGAAACCCGGCAAGGCCGAACAACGCTTATTGCAAGTTCAGGAAATCGCCATCCGCACGATGCGCGAACAAGCTCCGGGCTTTGCCCCCGTATGGGAAAAAGCTCTGCGTCAAGGCGAGACCGAGGTGAATGCAACCGAATCCGGCTTGCTCAAACTGGTGCGGCGAGTGATTCCCGGATTGCGCAACCCGACCCCGGCTCTAACGATTACGGAGGATTTACCGGAATCATCTTCGTGAACCGCCAGACTTGTGACCGTCTCGAATAAACCCACCTCGATTTTGGCGATCACCTCTTGAACTGTGTTCTTAGGCAAGATTGCCGGAGGGCAGGCGAGTTTCAGGAAACTCGCCGTAGTGGAAAATACACCAATCAAGAATCGGCAATCCCATCGCCCCCACCAAGCAGGTTCCGACAAATTCCGCGACACGAAGATGCGGTCCTTCCGGATTTCTCAGAAACTTGACGAAATCCGGCCCTTGCTTGGCATGGCTCCGACTTTCCAGATGGCGTGTTGGATGGGCATCGGCGAAGTGCGTCAGATCGGGGCCAGAAACCATTTCCTAACGAACGACACGCGAATCTGTTCATTCCAGTAAAAGCGTGTAGCGAACTCTACAAACCTAGTGCGCTGTCGCCAGAATTCGCCTTGCTAGATCGTCGACTTCCGTGTCGTCGAAAAAGTCGATCTCATGCTGAGTCAATACGTCGGCAACCCGATTGCGGGCTTCTGGTGACGCATTCCGGAATGAGCCTACCACCACCAGCCTGCATTCGCCCAAGTCCGGCAACGGATTTCGGAACAGCAGATGACCTTGCACCGCTGTCTTGAATGCATCCTGCAACATTTTCGCCTCGGTCTTTTGGGCAAAGCGATGTGGCTGGATGAGATTCAATCGGCCGTTTTGATAGGAATAAGGAACCGTCAATTCCTTGTCCAAAACAGGAACGTGAACCCGCACATCCCGGCGGATCAGCTTTTCAAAAGCAGCGGAGGACAGGATTTCGTCAAGGCGCTCGAACCCCGGAGCCGGCAACAACGGTTCGCCATGCTCTTTCGTTTCCACCAGCTCGCTGAAAAGCTGGGCCAGCTCCGCCTGTGGGTTTTCCACACGGACGGGCCGTGGTTCCGAGATTTGAAGCTCGTTGGAGAGAACCCTGCGGAACTTCTCGAAAGCTTCCGGCTGGCGGAGCTGCTCATCGTCCTTCAGGCGCCTCGCCAGCATCTTCTTCATCGTGTTGAGCTGTGACAAGTCTCCTGCCTCGTCGCCGAAAAACCGGCGGATCCGCTCGTTGCCACTCGCCATCCGGACGCCGAGGAAGCCGATGGCGGGGCACAACAGCACAACGCCAAAATTCGCAGCCTCCATGCGGGAGCGATCCGGGCAATATTGCACAAGGCTATAAAATCCAGTGGTTGCGGGGTTCATAGTGGCTTGGGTTTAGAAAAACTCGTCTTGGGGGAAATGGGAGTCACGAATCCGGCTGCAAGCCAGTTCCGCCGTTGAAGCAGGAAGTCGATCATGGCCGCACGAAATTCAAGAGAAACCTCTCAGTCTGGCGGGATTTTAGCCACTATCGTGCGGATGGCGGCGGTTAAATGACGGATAACACCCTTCCAGTTCGAATTGGCCCATGCACAGCGCGTTGATCGGCTCTGGGAGCGTGTCTCCCGAAGGCAGCGCGTAGTAGGCGGGAATGTGGA
>JAYWAR010000194.1:0-5274 GCA_043782285.1 Akkermansiaceae bacterium
GGCAACTACAACCCGGATTGGGCCATCGCCTTTAAACAGGACAAGGTGAAGCACCTCTATTTCATCGCCGAAACCAAAGGCGACATGTCGTCGATGCAGCTCCGCAAGATCGAGGAATCCAAGATCGAGTGCGCCCGCAAGTTCTTCGCCAAGATCACCAGCGAGCAGGTCCGCTACGAGGTGGTGGACGGCTATGGGAAACTGATGGAGTTGGTGAAATGAATATCCTAATGAATCAAGCGCTGCTCTTCCACCCCGTCGCCGCGACAAAGCACCTCAGATGACAGAGGGAGATGACAGAGGGACAGGCCTTTTGTGACGACACCACCCAAGTCGATGCCGAGGCGCTGAACGCCTGCGAGTGAGGGAAAACCTTGGGATGGTGAACCTTGGACTGCGGCAGCCTGCTGCCGCTTTGAGTCCCGCAGCCTGCTGCAGGGAGCGGATGGGGAGCGAAAGTAGAGCCCTTTGGTCCCCACTTTCTCCTCATATCCACCCCGGGCCAGCAGGCTGGCACCGGAAAAGCGGCAGCAGGCTGCCGCAGTCCAAGCCACACTGAAGCTCATGCCTGCACGTCGCAAAATCGCCCCACCTCAGCTCAAATTCGATCAGAAGCTGGTCCTCCAGCAATGGATTTTCTCGCTGCTGGAGGCGCAGGACATTTACGATCTTTGCGATGACGAGTTCCGCCATCCGGAAAATGTCACCGAGTATCACCGCCTGCTCACCCAGCGGACGGTCGAACGCCAGCATTTGCCCAACGCCCTGTTGCGCGCCTTCGACGAAAACATCGTCCGTCACACCATGGAGATCAACGGCCGCAGGGCGGAGCCGGTCCGCTGGAAATACGATCAATACACCGCGCTGCTGTTCACCGAGATTTACCTGCACCACCTCCAACAAGTGGGACGGCGCATGAGCTGAACAAGATCATCCTGCTCACGCCCAAAGAAGAGCTTAGCCTTGAATGGCGCTGTTTTAAGACAAAATGAGAAATTCCAGCAACTGAATTTCAAAGGCTTACAAAGTCTGATTTGGTGAAAACGCTGTGAATCAGAGATTTAAGGAGTTCTTAATCAAAGGTTTTGGCGACATGTCGCAAAAATACGAAAATTGAAACATAATTGGCAAACGTGTCGCAGTGTGCGACACGAGGTTGAAACGTGTCGCAAAAATCGAGAATTTGCGACATGTTTTCTTGATATGTCGCTGCTGACGACCTATCCTCCAAATATGTCGCCGGAATTCAAAAACGAGAACATGGCTGCTCCGGCATGGTGTGCGGAGCAACCCTACGATGCATTGCCAAAACTACCTCCAAGCGTTGACTTGGAGAGCAAAGTCATTCTCCGTCAATGTATTCGATCCCGAGCCGCGCTGGCGGAGCTGAAGCAAGCAGGGGAATTACTGCCGAACCAAGGAATGCTGATCAACACGCTTCCTCTCCTCGAAGCGCAAGCGAGTTCGGAGATCGAAAATATCGTTACCACCACAGACCGCTTGTTTCAGTTCCGCCAGCTCGACGAACAGGCAGATCCAGCCACCAAGGAGGCGCTGCGCTACGGCCGGGCCTTGTCGGAAGGGTTTCGTTCGTTAGAAAAGCATCCGCTGAGCACACGCACTGCGGAGCAGATTTGCAGCCAGATCAAGGGTCTGGAAATGGCCGTGCGCCGTGTGCCGGGCACCGCTCTGGCAAATGATCGCACGCGGGAAGTGATCTACACTCCGCCGGTCGGGGAGGACCGGATTCGCGAACTGCTCTCGAATTGGGAGAAGTTCCTGCACCACCCGACCGAGCTGGATCCATTGATCCGCATGGCGGTGGCCCATTACCAGTTCGAAGCGATCCACCCTTTTACGGACGGAAATGGCCGGACCGGACGGGTGATCAACAGCCTATTTCTCATTTCCGAGAATTTGCTAACTTTACCGATCCTTTATCTGAGCCGCTACATCATCCTGCATAAGGAAGACTATTACCGGCTGCTGCTGGAGGTGACCCAGAAAGCGGCCTGGGAGCCGTGGATTCTTTATCTGCTGCGGGCGGTCGAGGAGACCTCCCTGTGGACCACTGCCAAAATCGAAGCCATCCGGCAGCTCACTCTGCACACCGTCGAGCATGTGCGAGCCGCTGCGCCAAAGATCTACTCCCGCGAGCTGGTGGATCTGGTGTTCGAGCAACCTTATTGCCGAATCCAGAATGTGACTGAGGCCGGAATCGCCGCGCGACAAGCAGCCTCGCGCCACCTCAAACAACTGGTCGGCATCGGCGTCCTCCAAGAAAAGGCCTTCGGTCGCGAAAAGCTCTTCATCCATCCGAAGCTGATGAAACTCCTCACTCAAGACGGCAATCACTTCGAGCCTTACCCGTGATCTCTATTCGATGAAACTGATGACAGAGGGACAGACCTTTTGTCATGAGAAGAGCGCCAAGGGAAGAAGGGGTGGAGCGGCTTATTCTGAAAGGAGCGCGTTCATTCTGAACGCTGCTGGGATGCGGACATTCTGTCCGGCGTTGATTCTTGAAAAAGGCGGATGACAGAGGGACAGGCCTTTTATCATTTTGACAGAGGGACAGGCCTTTTATCATTTTGCTATTGAGAAACTGATCGAGGAGGCGCGGATCACGCATTCATTGCTGGTTGCCATTCTCTCGGTTCTCTTGTCAAAAAATTGACAAAATGAGCATATTTGAGCATATTTGAGCATGGCTATCACTGAAACCACCTCCTTATTTCGGGTCCGGGTGCCCGCCGCTCGCTTGCGTAAGGCGGAAGAAATCCTCGATCGTCTCGGCATGAAGCCGGGCGACGCGTTCAACATGCTACTTGCGCAGATCGAATTGCGGGAGGCGCTTCCTTTCGAAGTCACCACTCGTCCGCCGGAACTGCTGTCTGCAGAGCGGCAAGCGGCTGAATGGCAGGAGGTGCTGGGTGCGTATTGAGCTGAAGCCCGGTGAGGTGTGGTTCGCTGATCTCGGGATGATCGAGAAAAGCCGCCCGGTCCTGATTCTCGCGGTTTCCGGTGGTGAAGACGCCCGCTCTCTCGTGGTTGTCGCGCCTTTGACATCCCAAATACGCGGCATGAAAGGCGAGGTGGATCTGGGCAAGCCGCGCTGGCTTCCGAAACCTTCCGCGGTGAACGTGCAGGGATTGGCCAGCTTCGACCACCGCAAGCTCGTCCGCCGCATGGGCGAACTCACTGCTATACAAATGGAAGAAGTCAAAACCGCCCTCAGAATCCTGCTGAATCTCTAGTTTTCCCATGTCTGCCAAGATGACAGAGGGAGATGACAGAGGGACAGGCCTTTTGTCATTAATCTTCGTAGTAAACAGAAAAGAAGAGCTTCAAAAGGCTCTCCGACATACTTCTAAGCGTTGCATAACCAACAATCAGGCGGGCTTCCGCGGAGGCTTCGGAGAATGGTTCGACGAAATCAGGGAGAGTGTGAGCGAATGATAAAAAGCGATCGAGGCGAGCCTCCTCAAGAAGATCTGCGGCCCCTTCAGGAGCCCACCCTCTAGCCGACGACCAGAAGCGCGAAAGCCCATCCGCGACCTTAATGGTGTTGTGAATCTCCATGTAGCGATATCTTCGCCAGATTCTATGGTTGGAGCTCAAAGAGAGCAGAGCCTTTGAGAGAGAAATAGGCGTGTTTAGGATTTTCGCAGCCTATCCAACATTGAATCAATTCCTAAATACACTATGACTCACACTTACTACGTCAGACTCGACGTCCACAAGGAAACAATTTCTATTGCCTAAGCCCTCGCAGGAAGTCGCGAGGACGCAACCTACCACGGTCAATGTACCGGGAGCATCGCCTCCGTGACGAAGGCCCTCGAAAAGCTCGCAGAAAAACTCAAGGTCGAGTTTCAGGAACTCAAAGCCTGCTACGAAGCGGATGACAGAGGGACAGGCCTTTTGTGATGGGCCTTTTGTGATGATGAAGAAGGAGCGATTCTCACGCAGTTCGTTCTCTCAACTCTTTTTTGACCTGATTCCAGTCCTGGTAAACCGCTTGTCCAGATTCGATCAATTCCATCCGATGATTCAGGATTTTACGATGCCAATCCGGCGGGTCGGAGTCTTCGAAGTTCTGGTGAAGGCTGCTCCATAGGAGCTTCCATCGCCATCAACTTTTCTGCGGTCGTCAGGTTGGGGATTTGATCACAAACGTTTGGCACATGAGGAATGTAGCACGAATGGTTCTGACCGGAAGGAGGAATATGAGGATGGATTCTAAGAAAAAACCGGCGTCCCTGGTGAGGACGCCGGTTTGATGGGGTGGATGAATTTGTAGCGACAGGAGTGTCGCGACTGGTTATTCGGCAGCGACGGGCTGCTGGGCTTCTGCCTTTTCGGCGGCTTGGTCTCGGAGCCAGGCGCGGCGGGACATTTTTACCCGGCCTTTTTCGTCAACTCCGAGGCACTTGGCGGTGATGACGTCGCCTTTTTTGACGATGTCCTCGACGTTTTCGGTGCGGCCTTCGGCGAGTTCGGAGACGTGGACGAGTCCGTCTTTACCGGGCAGCACTTCCATGAAGGCGCCGAACTGGGTGATAGAAACAACCTTGCCGGTGTAAACCTTGCCCACTTCGATTTCCTGGAACATCCGGTCGATCATTGCCTTGGCGCGTTCGAGGCCTTCTTGCTTGGAAGCGTAGATGTGGACGGTGCCGTCGTCTTCGATGTTGATCTCGGCGCCGGACTCGGCCTGGATGCCCTTGATGTTCTTGCCGCCTGGTCCAATCAGCTCGCCGATGCGGTCTGCTGGAATTTTGACCGAAACGATGCGTGGAGCGTGTGCGCTGAGCGGCTTAGGCTCGACGATCGACTCGGCCATTTTTTCAAGGATGGCGGTGCGGCCGGCCTTGGCGATGTGGATGGCTTCTTCAAGCATCGCGAGCGGGAGGCCGGCGAGCTTGAGGTCGAGTTGGTAGCCGGTGACGCCTTCGCTGGTGCCGCAGAGTTTGAAGTCCATGTCGCCGTAGAAATCTTCGGAACCGATGATGTCGAGCAGCATTTTGTAGGATTTGATCGAGTCATCAGCGTTGTTTTCGGTGACGAGACCGACGGAGATGCCGCCGACCGGACGGATCAGCGGGACACCGGCGTCGAGCAGCGCCATGACGCCTGCGCAAACCGAGGCCATCGAGGTGGAACCGTTGGATTCCATGACTTCCGAGGAGACGCGGATGGCGTAGGGGAAGACCGATTCGCACGGGATGACCGGTTCGATCGAGCGCTCTGCAAGCGAGCCGTGGCCGATTT
>JAYWAR010000195.1:0-5265 GCA_043782285.1 Akkermansiaceae bacterium
ATGACCGAGTTCGACAAACTGATCCTCGACATCTGGACAGACGGTCGGATCACGCCACAAGACGCATTGTTGCAAGCCTCCGCGATTTTGCGCCACCACCTCGACGTGTTTGTCAATTACGACGAAAACGCGGTGGATTTCGAAGAAGCACCGGCTGAATCGAGCGAAGAGAACGCGACTTTGAAGAAGCTTCTCAACATGTCGGTTAATGAAATCGAACTGTCCGTGCGAGCTGCCAACTGTCTCAACAACGCGAACATCACTTCGGTGGGCCAACTCGCGATGAAGTCAGAAGCAGAGATGCTCAAATACCGCAATTTCGGCAAGAAGTCGCTCAACGAAATCAAGGACAAGCTTGTCGAGCTCGGTCTTGGCCTCGGGATGTCCTTCGAATCCTCACTCCTTTCCGGACCGGCAGCCGCCTCACGTGGCCCACGCCTCGGTGTGGAAGACGAAGCTCCAGTCGGCCTTGCTGACTTGATCGCTCAAAACCTCGACGACTAACCTTTAAATCTAGAAACGGAAGCAACCGATGAGACATCGCAGCAAAACAGTTAAACTTAAACGCAACGCCTCACACCGGCGGGCATTGCTTGCCAACTTGGCATGCAACCTGATCGAGCACGGCCGCATCAAAACCACCCTCGGCAAAGCGAAAGCGCTTCGCCCAGTCGCGGAAAAGCTGATCACCCTCGCCAAGCGCGACGATCTGCATTCCCGCCGTCTGGCGATCGCATTCCTCCGCCAAAAAGAAACCGTCCAAAAACTTTTCGCCGAAACCGCACCTGCGGCGAAGGATCGTCAAGGCGGATATTGCAGGATCACCAAGCTCGGCGCTCGGATGAGTGACTCCGCACCGATGGCAATCATCGAGTGGGTCGATCGTCCCGCATCCGATGAAGAGGCACCTGCTGAAGAAGTCGCCGCGAAAGAGGCCGTCGTCGAAGTCGCCGCTCAGTAAGCTACCGCCCAAATCGGTTTTTTTAAGCCACCTGCATTCACGTGCAGGTGGTTTTTTGTTGAATCGGATTGCCCTCGCGAATGGATATGTTCTCGCGCAGCGGCAGATCCTCGCTACAACTCCGCCATGAGCGATTCGATTGCCGAACTAACCGAGCAAATTCAAAAATTCGTGGATGCCCGCGAGTGGCGGCAATTTCACAATCCCAAAGATCTGGCGGTGGCGATTGCCGCCGAGGCTGGAGAATTGATGCAGCATTTCGTTTGGCAGCAGGAAGCGCAGATCGAAGCGCGAGTGCTGAAAAATCGCGCGGAAATCGCCTCGGAGATCGCCGATGTCGCGATTCTGTTATTCGAATTTGCCGACAATCTAGGCTTCAATCTGGGGGAGGTGATGACTGCCAAGATCGCCCACAATCAAGTCCGCTATCCGGTGGAAAAATCCCGTGGCAACAACCTGAAATACTCAGAACTGTGAGTGACGAAGAAGCTGCCCGCCCGCCACGTCGCAAGCGTTATAGCGGGAAAAATCCGCGCCGGTTCGAGGATAAATATAAAGAACACGACCCGGCACGCTACGGTGAAACCGTAGCCAAGGTGATCGCCTCCGGTAAAACCCCGGCGGGCTCGCATATCCCAATTCTTGTCGAAGAATGTTTAACTGCGCTTTTGTTAGAGTCGGGAATGACTGGGGTGGATGCGACGATCGGTTATGGTGGCCATGCTCACAGAATTTTGGAAAAACTTGGCCCGGCAGGAAAACTTATCGGCTTGGATGTCGATCCCTTGGAGTTGCCAAAAACGCTGGCTCGCTTGCGTGGCTGCGGTTACGATGAATCACGTTTTCAAGCGCTGCGCTCAAACTATGCAGGCATCGCCAAGGCGCTAGAGTCGTGCGATCTCGGTGAAGTCGATTTTGTATTTGCCGACCTAGGCTGCTCGTCGATGCAATTTGACGACCCGTCGCGTGGCTTCAGTTTCAAAGCTGCCGGGCCACTCGATATGCGAATGAATCCCGAGCGCGGGTTATCTGCCGCAGAATGGTTAGCCAAGGTGAGTGTCGAAAAGCTAGCAGGTGCGCTCGAAGCCCATGCCGATGAGCCGCGCGCCGAGTCGATCGCGCTCGCCTTAGCGGGTAAGCATTTCGCCAATACTCTGGCACTTGCCCAAGCGGTTCGTGAGTCGATCCGGGTGAGTGATGAAGATGTGCGGGAGCTCACAGTGCGGCGGGTTTTTCAGGCAGTTAGAATCGCAGTCAACGAGGAGTTCAGCGCCTTAGACGCATTTTTACGAGCGTTGCCAAAATGTCTGAAAGCAGGTGGCCGAGCGGCAATCCTGACGTTCCACTCGGGGGAAGATCGCCGGGTAAAACAAGTCATGAAAGCCGGTATTCGTGATGGATTATTTTCTGAAATGAGTGAAGGCACCATCACCGCCAGTGCCGAAGAGCGCCGGATGAATCCTCGCAGCAGTGCTGCTAAACTCCGCTGGGTGACACGCCGGTAGTAGCACTTGAAATGTGAGACTTGCGAGTGGATTGAAGTGCTAACGATTCAACTCAATTCCTATCCACTGTGATGTTCGCCCGGTTATCCATACTGTCGTTAGTTTGTAGTTTGAGCCTTTTCGCCCAGCAGGGAGACCGCAAAGGGCATCGCATGGACGCCGTGGTTCCCGAGAATTTGGTTCCACCGAGCCCGGTGCTGTCAGTCGAAGCGGCGCTCAAGGCATTTAGCCTAGCTCCTGGATTTGTGATTGAAGCTGTCGCCGCCGAACCGCTGGTCGAGAAACCCGTCTGCCTTGATTTCGATGCTAGCGGGCGGATGTGGGTTTGTGAAATGCGTGGCTATATGCCGGACATCGAGGGAAAAGGTGAGTCCGTTGCGATGGGACGAATCGTAATTCTTGAAGACTCCGATCATGATGGAAAAGTGGATAAGCGCACGTTGTTCTTAGATAAATTATTATTACCCCGCGCGATTTCAGTTTTTGAAGATGGGATATTATTCATGGATGAGCATCGCTTATGTTGGATTCAACGCCAGGGGGATTTGGCCGTCGGTGAACCCACTCTCGTAGATTCAAAAATCCTCGATGGGGGTAATGTCGAGCATAAGCCGAACGGCTTATTGGCTAATTTGGACAATCGGTATTACCTCGCGAAGTCGGACCAACGACTGCACCGCGTCGGCAAAGATTGGCAGATTGAAGCCACCAAGTTTCGCGGGCAATGGGGAATCGCCCGTGATGACTACGGCCGACTCTATCATAATAACAGTTCAACTTTATTGTTTGGCGATCTCGTAGCTCCGAATTTGTTGCAAGGGAACCCGCGGGTGAAAATGAAAGTTGAGGATTTCGCGCAGCTTGGTAGCAACCGAGTTTGGCCGGTGCGGGTGACCCCCGCGGTTAACCGCGCCTACATGTCGAAAGCGGCGGGTTTTGACAGCGACACCCTAGACCCGCAGACCCATCGACTGATTGAAGCGACTTCTGCCGCAGGTCTGACAATTTATCGCGGCACCAATTTCCCTAAAGCATGGTATGGCACGGCATTCACGACTGAACCGGCCTCGAATTTGGTCAAAGCGATCCACCTCGAAGAGGCGGCAGGGATGATCACGGGCAGCCATCTCCTGGGTGAAAGTGAGTTTCTCGCATCGACCGATGAACGCTTCCGCCCGGTCAATGCCTATAATGCTCCAGATGGTTCACTCTATATCTTGGACATGTATCACGGGATCATCCAGCACAAGACTTACATGACTAGCTATTTGCGAGATCAGGTGTTGAGCCGTGGAATGGAAGCTCCAGGTGTCGGGCACGGCCGGATCTATCGGGTTCGGCAAGCTTCTGGAAAATTAGAGTCATCGCAGAATCTTACGGCGCTCCAAGGTTTCGAGTTGGTGGCGCTGTTGGCACATCCGAATGCTTGGCAGCGGGAATACGCGCAGCGTTTGCTGGTCGAACGCAATGCTGCCGAGACTCTTCCCTTCCTTGAAAAACTTGCCACTACTGGCTCAACGCTTGCCCGGATTCATGCACTCTGGACTCTTGAAGGGATGGCTAGGCTGACTGCCGAAGCGTTAGTTGCAGCGCTGCAAAGTCGTGATGCGAAACTCCAATCTTCAGCGCTGTGGGTCAGCACTCGTTTAACGCCGGTAGAATTGGCAAAGTTAGAGCCTATCCTAGTAGGACTGCCGCTAGCCGCTGCCGAAGTTGCGCCCTATCTTGCGCGTGCTCTTGGCCCGCTGGCGACTCCGAAAGCTTATGCCCGGCTTAGCGAACTGCTTCTAACTGCAGGGCAGACTTCATGGGTGCGGGAAGCTGCAATTTCTGGATTGAATCACCATGAAATTGAATTTCGCGACTCCCAGATGAAAGATTCTCAAGATTCCAGCTTCCTTGCGTGGCTTGAGCAAGGCAGCCAAGATCGAACTCCAGTCATGCGGAAAGTGCCGGCTCTGATTGGTCCCGCACTTGCTTCCTATGAACGTGGTAAAGCAATTTTTCGCGGTGAGGCCGCCTGCTTCGGTTGCCATGGTGCCGACGGTGCGGGGATGCCAAATCTCGGTCCGCCGCTCGACACTTCGCAATGGGTCACGGGTGCTCCTGAGCGGTTGATTCAAATTTTGTTACATGGCTTGACGGGACCTGTTGAGGTCGCGGGCGTCACCTATAAGCCTGCTGCCGAGATGCCGGGATTGAGCCTGAATCCGGCCATCACCGATCAAGCGCTCGCTGATATCGCGACTTACATCCGCAATGAATGGTCTAACCAAGCGACTCCGCTTTCTTCATCGTTCGTCACTCGTCAACGCGCGTTGAGTCAAGCGCACACGGGTCGGGCGTGGACCACCCTAGAATTGCAAAAATAATTTGAGAGGTGATCCCAATTGGCTCGGGCCTGTATCGCTCAGCTCGGCCCTTGTCGCAGCCGATAGTTTCGTGGTGAAAGACCGGTGATTTTGCTGAACTGCCGAGTGAAATAGTTACTATCATTGAAGCCGACGGCGAAGGCAATTTCAGTGATGCGACTGTCGGTTTGGCGCAGTAAACTACACGCGCGATGGATTCGTTGCTCAATGACCCAAGCCAGCGGGGAGCGACCGATTGCCAATTGGAATACCCGCAAAAAACTCCTGGGTGACATGTGAGCGATCTTGGCGAGTTCCTCCAGATTGACCTCGCGATGAATGTTACGCTCCAAGTGCGACAGCGCTTCACCGATTCGCAGCAGTGCCCGGCCATCCGACGACGGGCTCCGGCCATAACAGCGGGATAATAGCCCGATCAATTGCATGA
>JAYWAR010000196.1:0-5262 GCA_043782285.1 Akkermansiaceae bacterium
GGTGGCTTCGTTGAGATCTTGGATTTCCAGGTCGGTGAGGTGGATTTCAATCATTGCGTAAGCCAAGCATGATAGGGTGCCGTAGCATCAGGGGAAAGATCCCCTTTCCACAAATCTTGATGCGCGGCAGTTAGTCTATCGGGCGGTCTCCCAGGAGTTGATTACCCGGTCCAAGGCGGTGGAATTACTGGGGGTGACCTTGCGGCAGTTTGATTACCTTTTCGCCGATCAAGCCGCATGACTCTGCCCGTTCTCAAAATTGCGGTTCAGGATGCCAATGTCCTGATCGATTTGGAAATCGCAGGTCTGTTCGACCACTGGTTTCAAACGGGCATCGAGACGCACACCACGGACTTGATCCGGGCTGAGTTGGAGAAGGGGGGCACGAGCAGGCGGTGGCGCAGGCAAAGAACTGTGCAGGCAAGCTCTCCATCCGTTTCACCTACGTCACCAACGGACAGGGGGTCTACGGCATCGAAATGGAAACGGGCAAGGAGGGCGAGGTTTCCGCCTATCCGATCCGGATGAACTGTGGGCGAAGACCTTCGCCAAGTCCAACGCGTGGCGGGACCGCTTCGCCGCCGTACCATTCGAAGGTCGCGGCGGTTATTTCCAGCCGCGCTACTATCAGGACGTGGCGATCACCCGAGTGACAGAAGCCATCTAGGAGAACTGGCAGCGTATCCTGCTCACACTCGCCACTGGCACGGGGAAGACATTCATCGCGTTCCAGATCGCGTGGCAGCTTTTCCACAGCGGCTGGAACCTGAGCCGAGAGGCGAAGGGCGAGTACTACGGCGGGACTTTGCGATGCCAACGGATTGGGAGGTTGCCGAGATTCTTGGCCGGATGCGCGGGCGTAAGGGATTGCAATTTGGGGAAAGCTACCCTAATTGAGAACGTCTCAAATCACTCACTCATGATCCCGCACCGAATTATTGCTCGCTTTGTCGCTGTCACGGCCACGTGTTTTGTGGCAAGCTGCGCTCACCAAAAGCCGACTCCCGTGCTCACTCAAGATGGGAAAGTGGTAAATCCCTTCCCTGCGGGCACCTATGATCATTTCAAGGCCGAGTCGAGTTATCCGAAAACCTACTCGGTGTGGAAAAACGAGCCATTGCTCGCGCAAACCGATCCTGAAAACTCCTCGGTTTTGATCAATCTGCCGAAACAACGAGGTTTTCTGATGAAAGGGGATGAGGTGGTGATGGACTACCCCATTTGCTCCGGCATTGATGCACGGCCAACACCGACCGGAACCTTTTATATCTTGGAAAAAGTGGTGGATAAAAAATCCAACAAATACGGTCATATTTACGACGCCACAGGTGCCGATGTGAATAGCAATGCAGATATTTCGATGGACCCAATCCCTGCCGGGGGACGTTTTGAAGGGGCCTCAATGCGATACTGGATGCGCCTAACTAATGATGGTGTGGGTCATCACATCGGTCCCGTGAAACGTTATCGCGCTTCTCACGCGTGTATTCGTGGTCCGAGTGCGACGATGCCGATCGTCTATTCCAAGGTGAAAGAAGGAACGCGGGTCATCGTGGAATAGTCGCGCGCTGTTTTCAATGAGGCTCGAAAAAGCCCGCTTGCACTTGCAAGCGGGCTTTTAAATTTTTGCAGCGCTGAGGACTGCCGGAAAGTTAGGGTTTTTCCTCCTTCATGAATTTGTCGTGACCGGTTTTTTTTTCGTCTTTGAGTGTGTTCACAATTTTTGTGACGTCAGCGATTTTGCCATTGAGGAATGCTTCCTCGACGGCGCAAAGGTTGAGGTAGAGCTTGCCGATCATTTGATGAAATTCGAGTAAGGCTTTCGTTTTTTCTGGGCCATCGGGCATTTG
Organism: Akkermansiaceae bacterium; assembly: GCA_043782285.1. Classification (GTDB taxonomy): domain Bacteria; phylum Verrucomicrobiota; class Verrucomicrobiia; order Verrucomicrobiales; family Akkermansiaceae; genus Luteolibacter. The sequence continues at coordinate 1,851 of JAYWAR010000196.1, forward strand.
CTGGATCAATTCCGGCACTTGAGCGGCGCTCTTGAGTGCAGCTTGTTGGGCATCGCGTGCTTGGGCAGCCCCTTTTAACGGATCGGTTTCTCGGCGAAACGCCTTGAAGGCATCATTGAGAGCAGTCATTTGCTTGCCGAGAGCGCTAGATTCTTTTTCTGCGGCGCTGGCGGGTAGGAGCAGCAGCGCGGTGGCAAGGCTGAAGGAAAAAAAGGATGGTTTCATTTGCCAAGAGTTTCAGCGAAACTTACAGATTTTTCCAATGCTAAATTTACCATTGATCATCCGTGCGGCATGAACGGATCGCGGTTGAATTGCCACTTGAATTCCAGAGGGTGCTGGTTGGATTGGAAAATTACGGGTCGTTTCCAATGGGAAATCAGTTGCAGTGAGCGCGATGAAATATAAAATTAAAACCATGACTTCAGAATTATTTTCGCTCGCCCAAGTGGGTTATGCTCCGGGTGGGTTTTCGGTCACCTACCTCGTGATCATCGGTGGCTCCATGCTCGCGAGTTTTCTCATCAGTGGCATGCTCAAGCGCCGTTTCGCCGAGTATTCAAAAATTTCGACTCGCCTGAGCGGGGCCCAAGTCGCCGAGGTGATGCTCCGGGAACACGGTATCAAGGATGTCCAAATTGTCTGCGTGCCCGGCCAACTCACCGATCATTACGACCCAACGAAAAAAACGGTGAATCTCAGTGAGTCTGTTTACGGCGTCAACTCAGTCGCGGCTGCTGCAGTCGCTGCGCATGAGTGCGGTCACGCGGTTCAGCACCAGCAAGCTTACGTCTGGCTTGGACTTCGCTCGAAGCTGGTGCCGGCGGTGCAGTTTTCCAGCAAGTTGTTGAATTATGTGATGATCCTTGGGTTTCTTGGTATCGGTTTTATGCACAGTTTGACCCTGTTGTGGGTTTGGGTCGGGCTGTTTGCAGTCACCACCTTGTTTTCGTTCGTGACTCTGCCGGTTGAGTTCGACGCCAGTCGCCGAGCGTTGGCTTGGATGGAGAGCAGTGCCAGCACCAGCAGCATCGAGCATGGAAAAGCTAAAAATGCCCTGTTCTGGGCCGCGATGACTTATGTCGCTGCGGCGATTGGTTCACTTGCGCAACTGCTCTATTTTCTAATGATGGCGCTCGGTCGGCGGGACTGATTTCGCGAGTTTGGTGGTATCGAGTCGCCGGTTCCAAGTGACCAAGTCCTTGTAGCAAAACCCTTTACCGCCAAAAATATCCAGTGCGCTGCCCACAGTCAGATCGACCGCACCGCGGCCAGCTTGGGCCACCAGAGATAAATCTGCCATGGTCGAGGCGCCACCGGCGTAGGTCACCGGGCATTTCCCCCAGCTCCCTAGCAGCGCAACCAGCTCGGCATCGATTCCCCGGCATAAGCCCTCGACATCTGCTGCGTGGATTAGGAATTCGTCACAAAATGGTGCTAAGCGGTCGAGCGTCGGGTGGTCCACAGTCAACTCGGTGAGTGTTTGCCAACGGTTCATTGCCACCGTCCAGGTGCCAGCTGTGCGGCGGCAGGAAAGATCAATCACCAGCTTTTGTCGGCCGATTTTTTTTACCAGAGAGCGCAAAGTTGGTTCCTGAAATTTCCCGTTAGAGTCAAACAATGCGGAAGTGACGATCACATGGCTTGCCCCAGCGTTTAGCCATTCGGCTGCGTTGTTCGGATCGATTCCGCCGCCGATTTGCAAGCCGCCGGGATAAGCCGCGAGTGCTGCGCGTGCCGCCAGATCATTTCCTGGGCCAAGCTTGATCAGATGCCCGCCCCTGAGTTGGTCGTCACGGAAACAGGTGGCAAACCACTCGGCGGGGCGATCGGAGACGAAGTTCTCGGTCGGTGCGACACCGTCGTCGCGTAAGCTGCCGCCGACAATTTGTTTCACCTTACCCTGGTGGAGGTCGATACATGGGCGGAATTGAGTCATGGCCATTCAAGTTACGCGGATTTTTACTGAATTCTGATTCTCCGCAGATGGAGACTGTGGCTTTGATTCGTCCACTGAGCGAGTCGAATTCAGGGAGGCCGTTGCGTTAGAAGAACTGCATGCCTATTTACCCACTCACTTATTCCATGCGGGCCACGGAGTTATTGGGTTCAGCAAGTGGCAAGATCCGCGTTGCCTTAAACTCACTTTGTTGAATTCTTGCACTCAAATGGCGGATATTCTGACGCTGCGCATTACGCCAAGTAGAATGACACCGGGAAGGGATGAGAAATCGGCTGTAGTCGGTCGTTGCGCCAGAAAGAATGACACCCAGATGAAATCACGATCTGGAATCATGAGTCATACGAGCAATGAAGAATATCTGGAGAGCTGCCGGGAGCGCATCACCGCCCCTCACCGAGGTGCGGGCAGCGGCCGCCTTGGCCGTAAAACCGGCCGCGCCAGCAACCGGATCAAAAAATTCGTACCCATCCGCTGCAATAAGGAGAAGGGGTTTGATACCCCTTTCACTGGCAAGGAATTCCTGGCAATGCATTAAAGAAAGGGGTTTCAAACCCCTTCTCCTTATGTAGCTCCGAGATGACGTTCCCTCATCCATTTCGAGGAAGTGGCGGTTTCGATCCTTATCCCGAAGTGCGCTTCCACCTTCTCGGCGAAGTCAGCCTCGATTTCACAGACATCGCAGAACCCGGCTTCCCAATCGCTGTCGAGGATGACCCCGTGCAGCTGGCACTCGAATCTAGCCGACGTTCACCGGCACCAGGGTCATCGTGTCGTTACCGAAAATGTCGATCACCTTGATGGCGACGGTGTAGCGACCGGGCTTGGCGTAGGTGTGGCTGACGGTGGTCAGCTCCAAGTTCCGGTCGCGGCGGGTGCGGAAGCTTTGCCACTCGTTCTCGAAGATGTAAGCTCCGGTCCAGCGTTCTTCGAAGTCGAGAAACTCGCCGGATGCGGCATCCACCACGCCGGGGAGTTCTCCCTCCACGCCCATCGTCTTGGCCATCTTGATGATTTCCTTGCGGCTATCGTAGTTGAAATCCACCGCCCAGTAGTCCACCCAGTCGGTCCATTGCTTGGTGAGCACTTCACGGCGGACGATGCCGTCCTTGTCCTTGGTGAATTTCGCGAGCTGCCCCGCATCGCAGACGACCTCGCTTTTCCCGGCCTTCATCTCGGCGGTGATGGAGTCCACCAGCCCTTGCGAGTAGTGGACGGAAAAATCCGTGAGCTCGATGCTGAGGGCGAGCTTGTCCTTCTTGTCGTAGCGCGGGGTGGCCTCGACGTAGGCGATGTCGGCGAAGCGGACTTGGCCTTTCTCCACCGCACGCTTGTCGAAGACTTCCGGCGGGATCGTCTTGGGCGCGATGTCGATGCCCTTCTGCTTGGACTCCTCCAGCACGGCGGGAAACAGGCCCATCTCGAATTCGAAGGCCAGCACGTCCACCCGCG
>JAYWAR010000197.1:0-5257 GCA_043782285.1 Akkermansiaceae bacterium
TGCCTCATGTCCAAACAACCTGATTGAAGAGACACTGGTCAAAATTTTTGAGCTTCGCGGTATCAGCCGAGCTGAGCTGGAGCAAAGCTAAAAAACCCGCGACGGACAGAGCCATTGGCCGCAAAATCGGACCTCAAATCTCAGACATATCATGGATTGCAGCCCGCGACGCGAGCCCCTATGTTTCGCCCCGCCCGGCTGCTATGCGGGCTTCATCCCGAATTCACCCCGTTAGCATGTATCTTAAGACTCTCGAAATCCACGGCTTCAAGTCGTTCGCGGATAAGACCGTATTCGAATTCGCAAAAGGGGTGACTGGAATTGTCGGCCCTAACGGCTGCGGTAAATCCAATGTGGTCGATGCGATTCGCTGGGTACTTGGTGAAACCTCTGCCAAAGCCCTACGTGGCGGAGAGATGGCAGACGTTATCTTCAACGGTACAGAGAAACGCAAACCTCTTGGGATGGCGGAAGTCACACTCACCATGGCAGACTGCGAAGGCCCACTTAAAGTCGCTTTCAACGAAGTGGCCCTCACCCGCCGGGTATTCCGCGACGGGCGTTCCGAATACCGAATCAATGGCACGCTTTGCCGCCTGAAAGATATTCACGACTTGCTGATGGATACCGGCATCGGTCGCACCGCTTACTCGATCATGGCACAGGGCCAGATCGACCAAATTCTTTCATCCAAGCCAGAAGAGCGACGCGCGGTGTTCGAAGAAGCCGCGGGAATCACCAAATTCAAACGCGAAAAAAAGGAAGCCCTGCGCAAATTAGAATTCACCGAGGCCAATCTACTGCGGGTCTCGGATGTACTTGCCGAACAAGAACGGCGAATGAATTCGCTACGCCGCCAAGTGGCTAAAGCGCGCCGCTATCAGACTCTAGCAGCAGATACCCGAGTGCTCGACAGCCACCTCGGCCATCGCAAATTCGTCCAACTCACCGCCGAGCGCGACCAGCTGGTCGTTTCAATCCGTGAGCTTGAAGTGCGTGACACCGAGCTAGAAAGGCAGCTTCCGGCGAGAGAGGAAGCCGTCACCGAGGCTCGCAGCACCGCCCGAATTTTCGAAGGCGAGCTCGCCGAACTCCGCCAGCGGCTCAATGAACATCGCAATGCACTCAACTCGGCTTCAGGCCGGATGGCATTCAATGAAGAGCGTAAAGCAGAACTGGAATCTCGCATTCGCCAGAACCACGAAGACATCGCCGAGACCCGCGCCAAACTCGCCCAACAAGAATTCGAATTCACCGCCGCCAGTGAGTCGCTCGATCAACTCAGCCGAATCATCGCGGAGAAAGAAATCCAGCTCAGCGAGCAGGAGATACGGACCAAAGGGACTCGTGAGGAACGCGAGCGGATCGAAGCCGCGCTCCGCGAAACCCGCGGCGAAGCAAACCGCACCCAGACAATCATCGCCTCGATGCAGGCGAAAATTGAAAGTGCCCATGCTCAACTCGAAGGGAACCGCGAACGCTCCCGCCAACTCGGCGACGAACAACAACGACTGACCCTCGAACTCGAAGAATACCGCGCCGAACACACCCGCATCGCTGGCGAAGTAGAAGCAACCGGCTCGATGTTAGGCGAACTCGAACAAGACTTCCATCGCGCCGAGCGTACTTATCAACACACTCGCGGCGATCTCGACGCCGCGCGCACCGCAGCCGTCGAGTCGAACAAATTACTCGCTCAGCGCTCCGCCCGATTCGACGCCGTCCGCCAGCTCGTCGAAAGCGGCGAAGGTTTTGAAAAAGGTACTCGCAGCGTGCTTCAAGGACTTGGTAATCCCGACCAATTCAAGCCCGGCATCCACGGCGTGCTGGCCTCATTCATTGAGGTGGATAACAGCTGTGCTCGTTCGATTGAAGCCGCTCTCGGCAGCCATCTCCAAGCGGTCCTGGTCCAAGACCAGCCGATGGCGGAGGCGATCATCACTCGACTCACCGAAAAACAACTGGGAATCGCCGCAGTATTGCCTGAATCATTTATTGGACACTCCGTCGGCAGCCAAATGGAAGCCCTGCCCGAGGGAGCCACCGCCTGGGCACTCGACCGCGTTAAATCCGACCCGCGCATTTCTAAGGTCATCGAACAATTGCTCGAAAAAGTTTTGATTGTACCGAATCTAGCAACCGCGCTGCGGCTCCGAGTTTCCCAGCCGGGTATCACCTTGGTGACCTTGGCGGGAATGATTTTATCTGCCGAAGGGATGCTGCGTGGCGGCACCGGAGCCGAGGGTAGTACCTCGGTGCTCGAACTGCAAAACGAAGTCCGCCACCTCGCGACTGAAGTCGCTGAGCTCAGTCTCACCGACGAGACGGCACGCACCCGCGTCACTGACCTCGAGTCACGGCTCGAACAACTCCGCGAGGAAGTCGAGATTTCCCGCGAGCGGCTCCAGCGCCAAAAAGTGGATCTCTCCACCCTCCAAGGCCAACTCAGTCTCGCAACCCGCGAAGTTGAAAACTTTGAAACCAAACTCGAAAACGTCAAATGGGAGCGCGGCGAACTGGAGAACCGCGAACGGACTGCCGCCGAGGGCCGTGGACAGCTCGAAGATCAACTCGTCTCAGCCCGCGACCGCTTGGAGGCGCTCGAAAATGAAAGCCGCCGCCTGCAATCTGAGTCGGATTCTGTGCTTCGCCGCGAACAAGATATTGTCGAATCTCTCAACGAACTGCGCACCGAACTCGCGGTCGAGCGGCGCGCCAAACAGTCCGCCGTTGAACAACAAAAACCGATGGAGGCCCGCCTCTCGGAACTCCGCGACTTGGCAATCCGCCGCGAAACGGAAATCGCCTCGTTTGACCAGCGAATCGAAGCTGCCCATGGCGAAAATGCCCGCCTCGCCGAAGAATGCGAAACCCACCGCGCAGAGCTCGAAGACCTGCAAGTCGAAATCAATACCCGCTCGGCCGGTCGCACTATTTTGTTAGAGGCCATCGAAACCGCCGAGACTCAACTTGCTGCGGTGCGCCGAGATCACTCGAAAGTGAATGAGCAAAAAGGCCGCGAGGAAATCGCCAGCACCAAGCTCGACCTCCGTCTCGACAGCCTCGTTACCACCATTCAAGAACGCCATCAACTCGATCTCTCCAGCTTTGAGCCTAACATCCATGCCTTACTCACCAGCATCGCCTCGCAAAAAGCTCTCCAAGGCCGTAGCGGCCGCCAATCGATCATCACAGGCGACGACTCGGAAGATCATCCCGATGACGAAATCCCAACGGTGGTCATTGATGGCACCCGTGATGACCTCGAAATCCCAGATGAAATCCGCGGTGAACCCGATTGGGAATTTGTCGAGTCGATCGTCGCCGACATCAAACGTCGCCTGGATGCGATGGGCCCCGTCAACCTCGACGCCATCGAAGAATTTGAAGAACTCGAACAACGCTACAATTTCCTCAAGAGTCAACACGACGATCTGGTCAACTCGAAAGCTGAGTTGCTCGAAGTCATTGACCGAATCAACACCGAAACTCAGCGCTTGTTCTCCGAAACCTTTGCTCAAGTTAAAATCAACTTCCGTGAGATGTTCAAAGAACTCTTCGGCGAAAAAGGCGAAGCCGACCTCAATCTCATTGATGCCAACGATCCGCTGGAGTCTGGCATCGAGATAACAGCCAAACCACCGGGCAAAAAACTGCAATCGATCACCCTGCTTTCCGGTGGCGAGCGCTCGATGACCGCAGTTGCCCTGCTATTCTCGATCTACATGATCAAGCCCAGCCCGTTTTGCGTGCTCGACGAGCTCGACGCCCCACTCGACGAATCCAACATCAATCGCTTTGTCAAAGTGCTCGACCGTTTCATCGACAACTCCCAATTCATCATCGTCACCCACTCCAAGCGGACCATGGCCCGCGCCGACGTGATGTATGGAGTGACGATGGAAGAGTTTGGCGTTTCCAAACCCGTTGGGATGCGCCTCACCCAAGACGACGGCACCCAGGCAACCAAAACCGAAGCCAAAAGCGCCGCCCAGAAAGCCGCCCTCAGGCTCGACGCTTAGAATTGCTCTCGCTACCAACGTGAATTTGAAATCTTCAGCAAGATCCGCGGAAACAACAAGCCAGTCATTCCGTCTATTTGTCTGGGAATTTATCTGAGCGAATCCAGATTGATTACCCATGAAATGGCTCGCACTTGCCTTCCTTTCGCTGAGCGCCTGTCACAAGCCCGCGCGGCCGCCGTTGACGGTGGAAGCGTATGTCTGGCAGTCGCCAGAGATTCCATGGGTCCAACAAGCGATGACCCGCGCCACTGGACAGGTCGGCAAATTTCACGTTCGGGCGGCGGAACTGCGCTGGACCGGCGACCGTTTCACCACCAAGCGCTCCCTCAGCAAACTCCCCGCGCCCGGCTGTGGGCTGGTCGTGCGGATCGGCGCCTCGGCCTCGCAACTCGAATGGACGCCCCCGCAAATTGAAGCAGTTGCAGAGATTTTCCGCGAATTTTCACGGCTCAGGCCAAGCGAAATCCAGTGCGATTACGATTGCCCGCAAAAACGACTGAATGGCTACCGCGTGCTGCTCGACGCGCTGCAAGCTGCCGTCGGAACCATCCCGGTTTTACCCACCGCCCTGCCTTCGTGGCTGGATGAACCGGGTTTCAGGAAACTCATCGAAGGCCGCAGCGGCTATGTCCTCCAAGTCCATTCGCTACAATTGCCAAAACGTTCGGGCGACTCAGTGATGATTTTTGATCCAGTTTCCGCCAGGACTTTCGCGAACCAGGCGGCGGCCTTGCGTGTGCCATTCCGCATCGCAATGGCGACTTACGGCTGCGAGGTCCGCTTCGGCCCCGATGGCAAAGTAAAGGAGGTGATTTCCGAGGATTTCGCCAGTGGCACGGCAGCAGTGGAGCAGTCATTCGCGCTGGCGGACCCGCTGGCAAGTGCGCGCCTCATCCACGAATGGAATGCCGATCCCCCGGCGGGGCTGCGCGGCATTATTTGGTATCGCCTGCCCATCGAGGGCGACCGCAGAAACTGGCCGTGGGAAACATTCCAGCTCGTCATTCGCGGCGAGCAGAGCCTCTCAAAACCAGAATTCGAAGCCTCCGTGGGCAGTGGGGCCAGAGATTTATTTATCGCCAATCATGGCCACTTCCCCTTGCTCCTGCCCCGGGAAATCGTGGTGAGTTTGCCAGTGAGCGCCGCTGACGGTGCCGGCGCTTACCGCCTGGAGCGGCGGGACGAAGCCCTCCATTTCATCCGGCGCAACGACACCTGGCCTTGGCTGGATC
>JAYWAR010000198.1:0-5229 GCA_043782285.1 Akkermansiaceae bacterium
ATGCTCCCTGAGTCGCCAGGCCTCACCAAGATGAGCCTCGGCCCCCGGGTGAAGGACGTCAGCGGGGATTTTTCAGTTTAGTTTTCCACACCGATCCATAATGACAGAAAAATAATTGCGCGGCCTACATACAGAGTTGTGCAGCAGTAATCCCGGCCAACCCCGGCCTTTGCATTGAGACTTCACGGTGCTAAATTACATCGATGTTAAGTCCAATCACCACTGACAAACTCGCAGCACTGGAGCAGCGACTGGTGGCACTCGGGATCAAGGAAAGAGATCTGCTGGAGAAATTCGTGCGCGGCTCGGGCGCGGGCGGCCAAAAAATCAACAAGACGTCAAACTGCGTTTTCCTAAAACACCTGGCGACGGGTGTCTGTATCAAATGTCAGATGGACCGCTCGCGAGAGATGAACCGCTTCCTGGCGCGACGGGAACTTTGCGCGCAACTGGAGGCGATCCGCGACGGCAAGGCGGTGGCTAAAACTCAGGCCATCGAAAAAATGCGCCGGACAAACCGACCCCGGTCACGGAATTCCAAAAACCGCAGTGTGGTGGACAAACGAAATTTATCGCAAAAAAAATCGCTCCGACGCTCACCTTCCGGGGATTAAGGCAAGCCGTCTACGGTGGGTAGCATGGGAACATGACAAAAAACTACGACTCGGTTGTCCCCCATTGAATCCGCCAATTTACTCTCTGTTCAGCATATCGGACTTGAGCTCTTGGCAGTGGTGAAACCTCTTTATTCGAGGTTTCACCGGATTTCGCCCTGTCGAGTTGACGATTGACAGCCAGAGGCCAGATCGATGAAACTGACATAGTTGAAAATCATCACAATCCTGTCTCCTCTCGTCGCGCTCGCCATTGCGGGGATCTGGCTCAGCTCCCAGCGCCAAGCAATTTCAACCCTCGAACAGAAAAGCACCATCTTGCAGAAGGCCATCGCCAGCCGGTCCTCCGCCAGTGGAGCAAGCTCTCCGTCGACCAAAGCGACATCCACCACCAAGGCGGAGAAGGACAAAGAGCCGCTCGATTGGAAAAAAATCGCCGCGCAGTTCGCAGAAATGCAACGCAGCGGCGGCATGGGCAATATGCGGATTATGATCAAATTTCAGCAACGCTTGCAGGAGATGAGCAAAGAGAAACTCGTCACTGCCTTGGATGAAATAGCGGCGCACGATCTCCCCAAAGAATCCCGTGACATGCTGGAGCAGATCCTCATCGGCCAGCTTGCTCAGAAAGACCCCGAGTTCGCGTTGACGAAATTCATCGACCGAATCCAAGCGGGCGATTCTTCGATGAGTTGGCAGCTCGCCAGCGCCATGCAGGAGTGGGCGAAAAAGGCACCGGAGAAAGCGATGACTTGGTTCGACCAGCAGATCGCCGCCGGAAAATTCGACAGCAAGTCGCTCGACGGAAAAAGCCGGACCCGCCTCCAGTTTGAAGGAAATCTCATCAACACCCTGCTCAGCTCCGATCCAGAAGCGGCGGGACGCCGCTTGGCTGGGTTGCCGGAAGAGCAGCGAAACGAGGCTCTCACCCAGGGCTCTTTCCAGCCACTCAAGGAAGAGGATCAAGCCGCCTTTGCCAAGCTCGTCCGCGACCAGCTACCGGAAACGAGCCAAGCTGAAACACTCGCTCAAAAAGCATCCTCCTTGGCAAGAAATGAAAACTATTCAAAAGTCACCGAGTTCCTTGAGCGCATCAAAGCCACTCCCGCCGAGCGCACGGCCTGTGTCGAACAAGCCGCAGAATCCAAGCTCCAGAACGCCGCTTACCAGAAAAAAATCACCCGTGAGGATCTCGACAGCATGCGGGGGTGGGTCAGCGCCCAAGCCCCGGAATCTACCGGCACCATCACGGGTAAGGCCCTAGCCAATGCTTCCCAAAATGGCGGCAAGATGAAGTTCTCCGAAGCCGCCGACCTTGCCCTCGAATATAACACGGCCACCGGCAACGACGAGGTGCTCGCCTCATTTCTCAACGAGTGGCCCGCTCGGCAAAACAAGGAACAAGCCCGCATCCTCGCCGAAAAAATTTCTGATCCAAAACGCCGCGAGGAAATCCTCAAAAAACTCAAATAATCCCCCTTATGAAAATTTCCATCGCCGCCTCCATCCTGATCCTGCTCGTCGCCGCACTCTTCGGCGTTCAGAACCAGCAGAGGCTCACCACCCTCCGCACGAGCCATGCGAAACTGGTCGCCACCGCCGCCCAACTCGGTATTTCCGTCGATCTCTCGCACGCCGCCGACCCTGTCCGCATCACCAAGCGCGAGCGAGAAAACAAGAACACGGACGCCAAGCTCGCCGCCGCCGAGTTCATCGCCTTCGCCAGGGAAATGGAAGCCATAGAGAAAAAGGGCGGCCAGCCGGATGAGGCCCAGCAGAAGCGCAACATGACGATCATCGACCGCATGATGTCGCTCGATCCCGCGCAGCTAAAGATCATTATCGCCGAGTTCCGCGCCACCAAGGACCTCAAGAACGAAACCCGCCAAGGCCTCATCGGCTTCTCTATCATGACGCTCTCGAACGATCACCCGCAGGCAGCACTCGACCTCTTCACCGAGTCGTCGGATCTTTTTAAGGAAAATGGTATGGGCACTCACGTGGTCTCTTCCTCGCTTGCCAAGTGGGCCAAGGATGACCCGATGGCCGCCCTAGAATGGGTGAAAACCAACAGCGTGAAATTTCCAGATCTCATCACCGACGATACCAAGCGTGGACTCATCGCAGGCACTGCCATCCAAGACCCCAAACTCGCCTTTAAGCTCATCAGCGAGCTGGGAATCAAGGAGCCGTCCCAGTCGATCGCCAGCATCATCCGCACCGCCAAAACTCTGGACGAACGAACCGCCACCCTCACCGCGCTACGTGAGCACCTAGCGACCCTACCCGAGGAGAATGCGAGGACGGAAGCCGCCGACAACGGAGTCCGTAATTTTGCCAGCAATCTTGCGGAGGGGGGATTCGAAGCCAACACCCAGTGGATCGCCGCAGCGAATTTCACCCCGGCGGAACTTGCGAGCTTCGCCAGTGGATTATATGGCTCGATCAAAGGCGACGAGAACGGCAAGTGGATCGAGTGGCTCGGCGAGAAGCTTCCTGCCAACAAAGCGGCTGAAAATATCGAGAAAATCGTCCGCAACTGGACAAGGAACGACTACCAAGCCGCCGGTAAATGGCTCCGCACCTCCACCGAAGGCCCCGCTAAGAACACCGCCATCCGCAGCTACGCCCAGACCGTCGCCGGATACGAACCCGCAAGCGCCGCCCAGTGGGCGATGACCCTGCCACCCGGTAAAGACCGAGATCAGACGCTCAAACACATTTATCAAAATTGGCCCGAGAATGATTCCACCGCCAAGGCGGCCTTCAAGCAGGAGCACGGAATCGAGTGAAATCGATGACGTCCAAAACGGGCAGTTTCCCCAAGCTGCGACATTCGGGGGAATTTATGGCATCCGCCTAGACGTATGATTTTTTCACCGCCAAGTCGCTCGGGACAGACTGGATTTTTGGTTTTTACCGCACTCCGGAGTGCACCGAATCCTTTGGAGTATTTATCGGTCACTTTGTAGTTCAATCTAACAATGCCTCCGCGAGATCTACAAAATCGAGATTTCCACCGCCTCGCCATCAAACTCAAAAACCGTGGCTTCCAAGACATCTTCATCCGTTGATTCGACGGTCTCAGCGGCTTCACCCAAGCGCTGCATCGTCCACCCGCATGCCTAACAACCACTAATACCAATCGTTCCAACTTCTCTTCGCGCCTTCGCGCTTCAAATTCCATGGTCCGAAGCAGGAAATCGAATCACAAATGATCACCCTACGTTGACATCAGGAGGATTTGTCGCTTGGTAAAAGAAGTCGAAGACCCATCCATCCAGATTTCATCATGACCCTACCCCGCCGTTTTGGCTTCCTTCTCGCCGTCGTCCTCTCGCTCGTGAGTGCAAACGCTGCGGAGGGATGGCAGCTGCTGCAAGCGCCAGTGATGTCGCCATGGGCTCAATTGGTGGACCCGGCAGCACCCTTGCCCGAATATCCTCGGCCGCAAATGACTCGCACCAATTGGTTAAACCTCAATGGAATCTGGCAATTCAAGGCAGGTGCAGTGGGTGATTCGGTGCCGACGAATCAGAATCTGGCAGGTGAAATCTTGGTGCCCTTCCCGATGGAGTCGCCCATTTCCGGAGTGGCCGCGCAGTATCCCCGGTCCTGGTACAGGCGGCAGTTTGTGGTGCCACCGGCGTGGAGCGGCCAGAAAATCCTGCTGCATTTGGAGGCGGTGGACTGGGAGTCGGAGGTGTTCATTGATGGCGTGAGCGCTGGTATCCATCGCGGTGGCTATGATAATATGACTTACGACATTACCTCCAAGGTGGTCGCGGCGAGGACTCATGAACTGATCGTCCGGGTTTACGATCCCACCGACCTGGCGGGTTATCCGCGTGGCAAGCAGACGCTCGATAAGGCACTGAAAGATGTGGTCTACACCTCCTGCACCGGCATTTGGCAGACCGTCTGGCTGGAGCCGGTGCCGCTCACCAGTGTCGCAGATTTGAAGCTCGTGCCGGATATCGACAACAATCGGCTCAACGTCACCGTGACGCTGAGCGGGCCGACCGCAGGAGTGACATCGAACAAGCGAAAATTTTGGGCTGCAACATGATCCGCAAGCATATCAAAGTGGAGTCCGCCCGCTGGTATTACTGGGCAGACAAACTGGGAATGCTGGTCTGGCAAGATATGCCAAGCTGCAATTCCTACAACAGCCCCCCCAGACAATAGATACCACTCAGTTTAAAGCAGAACTAACACGGATGGTCGAGTCACATTGGAATAATCCATCGATTATCAGTTGGGTGATTTTTAACGAAAACCAAGGGCAACACGATACGGTCGCACTCGTCGCAGATGTGAAAGCGCGCGACCCTTCTCGCTTGGTCAACCAAGCCAGTGGCTACACTGATTTCGGCGTCGGAGATATTTCAGACAGTCACCATTATACCGACCCCATCTGCCCGACGAGTGCAACGCGGGCAGTCGTCTGCGGCGAATACGGTGGACTCGGCCTTCCCGTCACGAATCACATCTGGGGAGTCGGTTTTGAATATACGACCATGGCGGATAGTAATGCCTTAGCCACCAAGTTCGAGGACATGAGTTTGCAGTTGTCGGGTTTAGTGGCAAACCAAGGCTTGAGCGCTGCAGTTTA
>JAYWAR010000199.1:0-1851 GCA_043782285.1 Akkermansiaceae bacterium
TGCCATCGGCCAACGCACCGGAGTCGCCACCCGCGGCAGCGCCTTCCCAGCCCTGCCCAGTTGGCTCTGGAGCTACGACCCCCTCGGCCAAGTCATCGCCGCCGACAGCAGCGTCGCCACCAGCGACCGCGCCTACCAATACGACGCCATCGGCAATCGCCAAAAAAGCGCGAATAGCCTGACGTTACCCGTAGCCAACAACTACGCGACCAAGGGCACCAACGCCTATTCCAGTATCCAACTCCCCGGCACCGCCGCCGCCCTCATCCCCACTTACGACTTCGACGGCAACGCCACCGCCTACCCACTTCCCAACGCACCCGCAGTCAACAGCACCCTCGCCTGGGACGCCGAAAACCGCCTCATTTCCAGCACCGTCGGCACCGTCACCACCACCTATCAATACGACGCGCAGTCTCGCCGCATCGCCAAGATCGCCGGAACCACCCCCACCAGCGCCGCAGTCATCTACCTCTACGATGCCTGGAACAGCATCGCCGAATACACAAAAAGCGCAGGCACCACGCCCACCTTCACCCTCCAAAAAACCCGCCTCTGGGGCAGCGACCTATCAGGAAGCATGCAAGGAGCCGGCGGAGTAGGCGGGCTTCTTCTGATCACTGATCACTCAGCACTGATCACTTCCCATTATCCCACCTACGACGGCAACGGCAATGTCAGTGAATACCTCACCGCCAACGGCACCATCGCTGTTCACTTCGAATACGATCCCTTCGGCAACACCGTGGTCAATACAGACACCAGCAACCAATTCGCCTGCCGCTTCTCCACCAAGCCCTTGGATATAGAAACCGGTCTCTACTACTACGGTTACAGGTATTATGATCCGATGACTGGTAGATGGCCATCTAGGGATCCGATTGAGGAAAAGGGAGGGGTGAACCTATATGGGTTCGTGGGGAATGATGGAGTGGATCGATGGGATTATTTAGGGCAATTTGCTCCCGCTATTCCCTTAGTAATCGTAGGTGGCGTGGGCTTAACTGCGGCGGAAGCAGCAGCTGCGGCTGCTGGACTTTCGCTCGCTGGGTGTCTGGCTGTTCCGTCTTGCAGAGACGCTGCAATTGCAGCTGCGACTGCGGCCGTTGCAGCTGCAGCCGGAGAAACTAATTGCATGGCTCGATACTTAGCATGTAGTGACTGGTGGCAACGCAAGCAGTGCAAACGCTCATGTGAAATGTGCTTGAGAGGGTGTCGAGCCAATGGCTACGTATGGCCATCTGATTGTTAAAAATAGCCGATTAATATTATGAATGGATTTAATTGTTTTTTGAATGGCCTTCACATTGGCGATATGGGAATGACAGAACAGGGGAAAATGGCTGTGCTTATCAGTGCTGAAATTGGAAAGGACGGAAAAGTTTTAGGATTTCATTTAACCGGATCAGGCTATTCGATAGAAAAAAAAGAACATCGCGAGTGGTTCAATGTAACAACTGATGATCTCAATAACTTTAGTTTGATTTTTAAATCGGTTGATGCTTCAAAAAGCCAAAAAACCATTATCCTTCCGAAAGAATACCATCCTGCCGAATCTCTAGAGTCTGATGATGAACGGGATCAGTAGGTATACAAGATCCCAGACAAAATGTAAGGTGCCCGCTTGCTATTTGCGTTTGCGGGGATAAAAGAGAATATGTCGAGTCGGCGTTGGTTATCACCTTGGAAGGATTCGGCGGAAAAACCGGCAATTCATGACAGAGGGACAGGCCTTTTGTCAGAGTCTTATTCTGCATGACAGAGGGACAGGCCTTTTGTCAGAGTCTTATTCTGGACATTGGGTCTTTATTTTTGTAATTATATGGGATGAGTCGGCAATCTCGATGGTTG
>JAYWAR010000200.1:0-5226 GCA_043782285.1 Akkermansiaceae bacterium
GGCTCCAGCGGGGTCGGGAAGTCGACCCTCGTCAACCAGCTTTATGGCGAAGAATGGCAGTGGACCAGCGAGTGCAACGAAACCACCGGGAAGGGCCGCCACACCACCACCTCGCGCGAGTTAGTCCCCTTGCCCGGGACGGGCATGCTCATCGATAATCCCGGGATGCGGGAAATCCAAATGTGGACCGATGAGGCGACCTTGCGCGACAGCTTCGCCGACGTTGATGCGCTCACCGCCGAGTGCAAATTTTCCGATTGCAGCCACCGCAAAGATGCGAAGTGCGCGATCCGGGCGGCGGTGGAAGCTGGTAAGCTCGATCCCGCGCGGTATGAAAATTTTCTCAATCTTGAAACCGAGATAGCGGCCTTGAGAAAACGTTCTGAGAAGCGCCAGATGGCCGTCGAGCGGTGGGCCAAGCGCAACAGCGTCAAAGCCCGCAACCTTGCGGATCGGATCCAGCTTGAAAAAGACCACCGCGGTGACCTCTAAACTGCGCCCATTTGACCTGCCTATGAAATTTTCATTTTTCAAATCCCGGATTTGGGGTCGGCTGGCCTTCGCTGGGGTGCTTGTCAGCGGCTTCTCCCAGTCCAGCCACGGCCAGCTCAGCACCTTGAAAAAGGTAGTAGAAAGCTCGGAGAGCACCAAATCACTGCCTTCCGAGAAGCCCGAAGTGATTCGCACTCGGGTCGAGCAATGGAATCAAGAAGCTCGGGATGGTTTGGCGAAACTGGAAATCCCGACGGCCGCCGCCACTCTGCCGGTGGGTATCAGCAACGCGGAACTCGACGAACGCCGCCGCGGCCTCGAAGGGATGATTTTGATCACGGCACAATGGCTCAAAAACATCACTGCCGCCGAGGCCCTGCGCAAAACCGCAGAAACTCCCCGCGCCGAGGATGCTCCATGGAGCGGCTTCAAGGAGCCTGCGCCCTACTCGATCTTGATGGTGGACGAACTGCTCAACGACCGCGACGCGATCCAAGCCAGGCTCATTTCCCAAGAGTCCTCATTGTCGAACTATGAGCGTCTGCTTAGCAGTTTGATGGACGAGATCAAGGTGGCGGAGGATGCCACCAGCGTCAAAATCGTCGAGGCTCAAAAATCGGCCGAAACCACCGCCGACGCCGCCAAGTGGCGACTCGAAGCGGCTCGCGCCAAGTCTCGCCAATTGGCCGCCCGCTCAGGCTTATTTCAGAGCAATTGCACGAACCTGAAAAACCGGATTGCCGCCACCCGCAGCGAGTTGCTCGTGGTCGAGCAGAAAATCAAAATTGCGGCGGCCAGCATTCGTTTCAATGATGAAGATCTCAACCGGCTTAGAACGATTTCCGAGGAGCGCAAGCAAGCGAACCAAAAGGAATTCGAAGCCATCGCCAAACGGCTCAAAGCCGCAAAAATCCCCAGCGCTAAAGCGCAAACGGCACTCAACGAACTGGTAGCGGCGGCGAGCACTGGCCAAGAGCCCGTCGGCCTCGAATTGGCAAAATTCCGCACTGAGGTGACTCAAAGTCGGGTGGACGCGCTGCAGGCGATTTCCGGGTGGTTGGAAGGTTTGCCTCAACTCGAAAACCTCATCTTGGAGGCCTATCAAATCCGGCGGGTGATCTTTAATGCCAGCAATTCTCAAGCCCGTCTCGAATCCCTCGAATCCCTGATTCGACTGCTGGATCGGATCCAAGCCTGGGAAAACGTTCTCGATAGTGAAATTACCAGCAGTGAGGCAGATCTCCGCCAACTGGAATCCCGCGCTGAACTTGTCGCTGCCGATGACCCACGTTTCAGCCTCGTCAACGAACAACGCGCGATCCACAGCGAGAAGCTTACGATGATTCAGCGCGTCGCCCAAGCGGTGATCTCGCAACGCAAACTTCTCAAGCGCTGGATCGAGGAATACTCGCCCAAACCCGGGCAACTGGGGGTAAGCTCACGCCTCAACTCGCTTGGCACGAGTACTTCGGATACCCTCAAAAACATCTGGTCCTTCGAGGTCCTGAGCTTCGAAGATAAAATCATCGTCGATGGCCAGACGATCACCGGCAATATCCCGGTGACCCTCGGGATGTTATTGCGCGCCTTATTATTTTTCATCATTGGCTATGGAATTGCCTCCCACATCTCTCACCGCATCCAACGCAGCTTGGTCACCCGCGGCCACATTGCCGAGGCACAAGCCAAGACTCTGCGCAACTGGTTGATGATCGTAGTCGGGATTTTTCTCGCGATTGGCACGCTATCCTTTTTAAAAATTCCGTTGACCGTATTTGCCTTTTTCGGGGGTGCGCTGGCGATCGGTCTGGGCTTCGGAATGCAGACTCTGATCAAGAATTTCATCAGTGGGATCATTGTGTTATTTGAGCGAAAAATCCGGGTCGGAGACATCGTGGACGTCGGCGGGCTTACCGGTTCCGTCACCGAAATCAACACCCGCTCTTCCGTTTTGCGTGGCGGCGATGGTAAGGAAACACTGGTTCCTAACTCCTATTTCCTCGAAAATCGAGTCACCAACTTGACCCTTTCAAACCGCCGCGTCCGCCGTAGTTTCACCATCCGGGTGGCTCTTGACTCGTCGCCACAGGCGGTCAACACCATCCTCAAGGAATGCCTTGAACGCCATGGCTTGATTTTGAAAGAGCCGCTGCCGATCACCACGTTCGAGGATTTTGTCGAAAATGCTTACCTTTTCGGGGTCTATTACTGGACCGAGTTCAATGACAAAACCAACGCCGATGTGGTGGCCAGCGATCTGCGCTTCATGATCGAAAAACGCTTTGCCGAGGCGGGAATCAAATTTTCGAAGAGCCAACCTGAAGCTCCACTCCCGATGAACCTTAACGCCGCCGACGAATGAGCGAGGATCTCCGCTGGATGCGAGTCGCGCTTGCGGAGGCCCGCAACGGTCTCGGCCGTACCGCGCCAAATCCGCCAGTGGGCGCGGTGATTGTCAAAAATGGCGAGCTCTTGGGTAAAGGCTGGCATCGCGCAGCTGGCCAAGCGCATGCGGAACTCGAAGCCTTGGCAAATGCCGCTACCAAAAATGTCCGCGACGCGACTCTTTATATTACCTTAGAACCCTGCTCGACCCACGGCCGCACTCCACCCTGCACCGCCGCGATCATCGCCGCGGGCATTTCACGGGTGGTCTATGCTTGCGTCGATCGCAATCCCGCTCACGCCGGGCGAGCGGATGCCTTGTTGTGCGCGGCCGGAATCGAGGTGGTTTCCGGGGTGGCTGCCGCCGAAGCTGAAAAATTGTTGCGGCCATTTTTCAAAGTGGGTCAAACCGGTCTGCCATGGGTGATTTGGAAATCCGCGATGAGTCTCGATGGCCGGATCACCCGTCCGCCCGGCGAAGGCCAATGGCTCACCGGTGAGCTGGCCCGCGCCGATGTCCAGCAGCTCCGCGCAAGCGTGGATGCGATTCTTACTAGTGGCGAAACCGTCCGCTGCGACCAACCGGCGCTCACCCTCCGCGTCCCGCATTTGTTGGAAGGTCGCCAGCAACCGTGGCGCGTCGTCGTCACGAACCGCCCGGCAACGCTGCCGCTCAGCGCCGCGCTCTTTTCCGACGAATGGCGTGAACGGACGTTAATCCGCCCCGGCCATGATTTGGAAAAAACCTTGCGGGACTTGGCTCGCGAACAAGGGGTACTCCGCGTGATGATCGAGGCTGGCGGGGTGTTTTCTGCCGCGATGTTCGAAGCCGGCTTGGTTGACGAAGTCGTTGTTTACTATGCCCCGATTCTCTGTGGCGGCCCTACGCCCGGTCTGGCTGGCGCGGGTTTGAGTGAGTCGCTGCATTTGACGGAGATCGAATTCCTTCAACTCGGCAACGACCTCCGCGTCCGTGGGGTCATCGCTTAAATGTCGCGGCCAGCGCTCGGTCCAAGGCTTGCAGGGCGTGATCGATTTCCTCAAAATTGGTGACCAGTGGTGGCATCAAAACCACCGTGTCGAGAATCGGTCGGGTCAGTAAGCCATGCGCTCGAGCGGCGTGACAGACGATTTCACCCCAACGTTGGCTGGCTGGAAATTTTTCGCCATCGGGCTGCCTTAACTCGATACCGGCGATGAACCCGCACTGGCGGATTTCATAAATGCGGGAGTGCTGGGATTTCAGCAGGGCGAGCCCATTCGCCAGGTGGCTCATTTTTGCAGGCAGCAGTGCCAGCGTTTTTTCGGATTCAAAAAGGTCGAGGCTGGCCAGGGCGGCGGCACATCCCAGTGGGTTGGCGGTGTAACTGTGCCCATAGTAAAATGCCCGGTCTGCCGCGCCAAGGAAGGCCGCATAAATTTTGTCGGTTGTGAGGGTCGCGGCAAGCGGCAGATAGCCACCGGTGAGTCCTTTCGCCAGGCACAGGAAATCAGGAATTACGTTTTCACTCTGGCAGGCAAACATCGTCCCAGTCCGGCCGAAGCCAGTCATGACTTCATCCAAAATCAAATGGACGCTACTCTCATCACACCATTGCCGTAATTCCACTAGCATTCCAGCTGGCCAAGGTCGCATTTCGTTCACTCCTTGAATCAGCGGCTCAATCACCACTCCCGCAATCTCCTCCGCAGCTAAGGTTCGCAACTCGGCCATCGAGCCGACGTGACGGACCGATAAGCCAGAGCCCTGAGATTTCTCGACAAAACGCCCGACTCCGCCGAGCGAGGCCGCGCCCAGGGTGTCGCCGTGGTAGCCATTGGCAAAGGCAACCAAGCGCTTGCGTGCTGCTTCGCCGGTCTGCTGGCGGTATTGCAGCGCCATTTTTAATGCGCACTCAATGGCCGTGGAGCCGTTATCCGAGAAAAACACCCGCTCGAGCGTCTTTTCCGGGAAGAATCCGCACAAGCGTCCGGCCAACTCGCCAGCAAGCGGGTGGGTAAAGCCGAGAAATGAGGTGTGAGCGACTTTGTCCAGCTGCTCGCAGATCGCGGCGTTGATCACGGGGTGGCCATGGCCGTGAAGGTTGGTCCAAATCGAAGAATTTCCATCCAAATAGCGCCGCCCCTCGCTATCCCACAACCACGAGCCCTGCCCTCTCACTAACACGAGCGGTGGATGCGAACACCATTCCGCCTGCCGGGTGAACGGATGCCAACAATGGATTTGATCACTCTCAATCGCCCGCCGGGTATCCTCTCGCATCGCTCCAGCATGGGGCTCGCACTGCTTACTTCAACTCACAATCGGCGGCCCATCATACCCGCCCCAAAAATGTGTTGAATTCACTC
>JAYWAR010000201.1:0-5226 GCA_043782285.1 Akkermansiaceae bacterium
TGGCAGGCCCGACACGGAGTTGAATCTCGCGGTTATCGGCGGTCGCGGTGATTTTTAAAGCCGGGATTTTGAGGGCTTGGTGCTTACGCGCGAATTGGAAGAAGTTAGCCTGATCAGGGGCTGTGGTGATGGTTGCGGTGACGGGGAAATTGAGACTAAATTGTTTTTTTTCGTTGAGGCAGCTCTCTTTGCAAATTTGCCAAGTGGCGGTGGCGGTGAGGGTAACGGGCTTGCCAATTTCGAGATTCGGCGGTGCGGTAAGCTCGACGATGAATGTTGGGCTGCCTTGGTAGACGAAGCTTTTGCCGAAATAACCGTCTTTAACTTCAGGAACTGGCCATTGGATCGGTCCGGCGCTGAAGCCGGGTGGGAGCTGCCACTCGATTGTGGGCGGGAGCTCGACGCCGCCGGAGTGCAAGTAATAGCTGTGCCAGCCTGGTGGCTGAGCGAGTTCGAGGGCGACGCTGAAAGGCTTACCAGGGGCAATACTCGTTACTTCCGAGTGTAAGCTGGCGACGGTCGAGATTTTCCCCGGACTATTTTCGAACTGCGCATGGGTGGCAAAAATGCCGAGCCAACTGGTGGCGAAAAATAGCAGGTAGGGAGACATAGCTGAAGTATTCTGATTTGAGGCGTTTAGGCACTCAATTTTATTTCAAAAAAACGGGACATCCCGGAGCTGGACGTCCCGAAATGGAGCGAACGGATTTCAGTAGCGATTATTTTGTTCTTGGTCCTTGGCATTGCCGTAAAGGGCACCTGCAGAGCCACCACCAATAGCACCGATGGCTGCGCCTTCGAGACCGCGGCCGGATTGATGGCCGATGATTCCGCCTGCAGCAGCGCCGAGGAGTGCCCCAGTTGCGGCACCGCGTTGGGTGTTGGGGCCGGTAGGGGCCGTACAGTTGGAAAGAACGAGAGTCAGAACGGCGCAGTTGAGGGCTAAGAACGGAATTTTCATAGTGCTTTCAATTTTAAGAGCGTTAGAAGCGAATTCAAGTGATTTCAAGTCGACGCTTAACCCACAAGGTTTTAGCGACTTGGTATTTCATTTAAGAGAATTTGGAGTTTAGATTACGCCATGACGCTTGAAGTTTCCACTCCAGCTTTGTTGTTCCCTGCGATCAGTCTGCTTTTTTTGGCTTACACCAACCGATTTCTTCACCTTTCGGCATTGATTCGAACATTGCACAGCGCTTGGCTCGAAAAAGGGGATGCCTCATTGCGAGCGCAAATCGATAACTTGAGGAGTCGACTGACGTGGATTCGGACGATGCAATTGTCGGGGGCATTGAGTCTATTTTTGTGCGTGATTGCAATTTTGAGTGTGATGGGTGGCTATCAAGTCGCCGCGATTGCAGCGTTTGTGATGGCTTTGGTATTGATGGCCTTATCGTTGGCTTGTTTGATTTATGAGGTTTGGATCTCCGGTGGGGCCTTACGAATCTTGCTGAATGCGGTGGAGAATGGGTCACCACTTTGAGTGAGGCGGTGCTTGAGGTCGGCACGAGAATCGAGGTGGTGAAAGGTTTGGAGCTCTCCTGGGAGGGGAGATTTGATTTTTTTTGATTTTTTAGAATTTAGGTGTTGCGGGAGAGTCTGGAGGGTGCTAATCCTTCTGCGTCGCAAGACAAGGCGGTCCGACTGAGATGCCTCCCGGGTTAATGGGTTTTTCCTAGGAGTGATGATCAGTCGGGCCGCTTCTTTTTTTGATTATTTTTTTGCTTTAGAATAACTTCCTAAAGATTCGGTTACTTGGATTCTGGTGCTATATTTTCCGTATGAAATTAATCCGATTTGGTGATGAAGGACGTGAAGAGCCTGGAATTTTGTTGCCGGACGGTCGGCGGATTGATGCGAGTGGTGAGTTTAATGATTACGACGAGGGTTTTTTTGCGATGGATGGTTTGGAGTCGCTCGCAGAGTGGGTGGCGGATGGCTGTCCGGGAGGAGCGGAAGTGGACCCGCTGACGCGGCTTGGACCGGCAGTCGAGCGGCCTTCAAAGTTGGTCTGCATTGGGCAAAATTATCTCGAACATGCGAAAGAGCTGGGTGAGGGGATTCCGACGGAGCCGAGTATTTTCATGAAAGCCACCAGTGCGTGGAGCGGGCCGACGGATGATGTGATTATTCCGCGAGGTTCGACCAAGCTCGACTATGAAGTGGAACTTGCGGTGGTGATCGGGCGTACGGCGTCTTATGTCGATGAGCGTGAAGCGATGGACTATATCGCGGGTTATGCGACATTTTGCGATTTTTCAGAGCGGGCATTTCAGAAGGAAATGGGCGGGCAGTGGACCAAGGGCAAGAGTGCGGACAGTTTCGCGCCGCTCGGGCCGTGGCTGGTGACGGCCGATGAAATCTGTGATCCGCAGAAATTGCGGCTGTGGTGCAAGGTCAATGGAGAGCTGCGGCAAAGCAGTTGGACCGGCGATATGTCTTTTACGGTTAGGCAGTTGATCAGTTATGTGAGTCGTTTCATGACCTTGCTACCGGGTGATGTGCTGGCGACAGGCACCCCCAGCGGGGTGGCGATGGGGATGAGCCCGCCGCGGTACTTACAAGCGGGTGATTTTGTGGAGTGTGGAGTTGAAGAGTTGGGTGAACTGGGGCAGCGGGTCGTTGCCCATCGATAAAATGAGTCAATCCTTATTTAAAATTAGGCGGGATTTACTGCCGTGGCCGAAGCCACCGGGAGGGCCGCATTATTCGGTGTGCCATTTTTGTGACACGTTGCATTTGGCGATGCCTTTACCTGAGGGGCAGGCGGCCTGTTGCCAGGGGTGCGGTGCGGTACTTTTTCAAAATCGCCCGGCTTCGTTAGCGCGGGTGACGGCATTTTCTGTTAGCGGGCTGATTCTGATGGTGGTGGTGAATTCATTTCCGTTTTTGACGATGGATGCGGCGGGGATTCGGACGACTTTGAATTTAGCCTCAGGGGCGAGGGCTCTGATTGAGCAGGGGAGTCCTTTGTTAGGTTTGGCATTGGCGCTCTTTACGATTGTTACCCCGGTGGCGTTAGCGGGAGGGATGATTTATGTTTGTGGGCCTTTGATGTTTGGTAAAGTTGCGCCGGGAGCCATCCACGTGGCGAAGTGGTTGAACAAAACCGAGCCGTGGAACATGATCGAAGTTTTTCTGCTTGGGGTTTTGGTCAGTCTTTTGAAATTGGACAAATTGGCAGATGTCCATTTTGGGATGGGTTTTTTTGCATTTGGGGCGGTGATGATTTGCATGGCGGCAGCGATTTCGGGAATTGACAGGGATGAGTTGTGGGATCGTTTGGAGGTCGGGCAACGATGAATAAATCATTGCCACGAGCTGCAGCGATGGGTTTGGCGGGTTGTCACACTTGTGGTAAAGTTATGGCGGTCGCGCTTGGCACTTGTCCGCGTTGCGGTTCTCGGTTGCATTTGCGCAAGCCTGATAGCATCCGACGGACGATGGCCTTCATGTTTGCTGCCGCAGCGCTTTACATTCCTGCGAATTTTTTACCAATGATGACGATGGTCGAGTTGGGCGAGGTGACGAGTAACACGATTGTTGGGGGGATTATTTATTTTTGGAAAGGTGGTGCCTACCCTATCGCGTTGGTTATTTTCATCGCTTCGATTCTGATTCCGTTGCTCAAGATTATTTCACTCAGTTGGCTTTGTTTGGCGGCTTCGGGGAAATTACATCCCTCGCCAGCGATGCTAGGACGGATTTATTGGTTCACCGAGTTGATGGGCCGCTGGTCAATGGTGGATATCTTCGTCGTTGGAATTTTGGTGGCGTTGGTGCAGATTGGTAACTATATGACAGTCACGCCAGGTGCAGGAGCGCTTGCATTTGCGGGAGTGGTGGTGCTTACGATGTTTGCAGCGATGAGTTTCGATCCTCGGTTACTCTGGGACCGCCTTGAAATGCTCAACACTGATTCTACAACATTTAAACCAATAGACCCTTGAGCGAAAAGGACACGACACTATTGCGCGCGGCGATTCCGGAATTGCGCGCGGCACAACGTTGGAACATCGTTTGGGTGATTCCAATTTTGGCGCTGTTGATCAGCGCTTGGATGATTTACCGCAGTCTCAGCTCGCAGGGGGCGGTGGCCTTGGTTCGCTTAGAAACAGCAGATGGAATTGCGGCGGGTAAAACTGAGGTCCGTTGTCGTTCGGTATTGGTGGGACTGGTTAAGGATGTAAAACTGGCGGAAAACTTGAAATCGGTGGTAATTTCGCTCGAAATGAAGCCGGATTTGGGTGGATTACTGCGAACCGGTACCAAATTTTGGGTGGTGAGGCCACGAGTTTCGACCACCGATATTTCGGGTTTGGGAACTTTGATTACGGGAGCTTATATTGAACTTGACCCCGGATCGGCTGAAGGTGAGGAAGTCAATCATTTCAATGGCTTAGAAACACCGCCGGCCACCAATGGCAGTATCCCGGGATTGCGGTTGAAGTTCACCGCCGAACAGGCGGGTTCGCTGGTTGCAGGCTCGCCCATATATTATCGTGGCTTTGAAGTTGGACGGATTGAAAGTCGGGTTCTTGATCTCGAACATCAGGGTGTGATTTACGACGCTTTCATTCAGGAAAAATACAGTTCGCTGGTGAAGAATAATTCACGTTTTTGGAATACCAGCGGGATCGATATCAGTGCAGGTGCTGATGGCTTCAAAGTGAGGACGCCGTCGTTTCAAGCGATGTTATCTGGCGGTGCGACTTTCGGAGTCGATGATGGGGTTTTACCCGGAAAGCCAGCAGCGAACGGTGCGGTATTTACGTTATTTGCCAATGAAGATGCGGCAAACAGTTCTGCGTTTAACCCGACCATGAAGTTTGTGTTACTTTTCGAGCAATCGGTGCGCGGCTTGGCTAAAGCGGCTCCGGTGGAATTCAGAGGGATCCCGATTGGGCGGGTGGCGAATATTTCTTTCGATTATTTGAGGTCTGCCGATGACGCCAATGATTCACGAGTGCCTGTTTTGGTGGAGCTTGATCCCTCGTTGCTGCGGCGTGAGGTGGTGGAGAAAATGAACCAAGTAGACAATAAGTTCCTCAATGAAGCGGTTGGGCGTGGGCTGCGGGCGACTCTTAAAACCGGTAGTTTATTGACCGGAGCTTTATTTGTGGACCTTGACTACTACAAGGATTCGTTGCCGGCAACATTGGGCCAAGTTGGTGATTTCCCTTCGATTCCAACAATTTCGTCGGGTTTTGCCCAATTGGAAGCTAA
>JAYWAR010000202.1:0-5226 GCA_043782285.1 Akkermansiaceae bacterium
GACAAGCTTCTCGCTAGCGGCTTTCGCCACGTCAGTTCGCTTGAACAAGGGCTCCGCGAAACCCTCGCCTTCTTCCGTCCGGCCACGCCCTAGCCACTATCGGCTTTCAAAATGGGCGCACCCCTCTGCCCGCTGCGGCACGGCCTATTGCCTGTCTTCTTAAGAATCAACTCCGGACAGAATGTCCGCATCCCGCCAGCGTTCAGAATGAGCTCGCTCCGTTCAGAATGAGCGCGCTCCCACCTCTCTTCCCTTGGCGGTTCCCCGGTCTTTCATCCGCAAGATCTTTTCTTTCTTTGCGCCTACACGGCTTCGTGTGAAAATTCTTCAAGTTCATCCGCTCGCTTTCCACCTCTCATCCTTCCGTTCATGAAAACCGCACTCATTTCCGGCATCACCGGCCAAGACGGCTCTTACCTCGCAGAATTCTTACTGGCCAAAGGCTACACGGTCCATGGCCTAGTTCGTCGCTCCAGTCAGTTTAATCGTACCCGCATCGAACACCTGCGTCAGGAAAACCAGCCTTTGGAGCTGCATTACGCCGATCTCAGTGACCAGACCACCCTCCGCCGGATCCTTGCGAAAATCCGCCCGCAAGAATTTTATCATCTTGCCGGCCAATCCCACGTCGGCCTCAGCTTCGAGATCCCCGAGTCCACCGTCGCGGAAACCGCCGTCGCCACCCTTTCGCTCTTAGAGATTTGTCGGGATCTCGAATCGCCACCCCGTTTTTTCCATGCCGCCTCATCCGAGCTTTTCGGGGTACCCGACCACTTCCCACAAACCGAGACCAGCCCTTTCCGCCCGGTCAATCCCTACGGCTGCGCCAAAGCCTTCGCCGCCAATCTCTGCCGCGTTTACCGGGAAGCTCATCAAATGTTCGTCGTCAATGGCATCTTCTACAATCACGAGTCCCCTCGCCGCGGCGAAAACTTCGTCACCCGTAAAATCGCCGCCACCGTCGCCCGCATCCAAGCCGGCTCCCTGGAGACCCTCGAACTCGGCAACCTCGACTCCGAGCGCGACTGGGGCTACGCCCCCGAATACATCGAAGCCATGTGGCTCACCCTCCAACATCCCGTCGCCGACGATTTCATCTTCGCCACTGGCAGCTCCACCACCGTCCGCGATTTCGCCATCGCTGCCTTCCTCGAAGCTGAGATCTCGCTCGACTTCCACGCAACCGGTGCCC
The DNA here is from genome assembly GCA_043782285.1 of Akkermansiaceae bacterium. GTDB lineage: Bacteria > Verrucomicrobiota > Verrucomicrobiia > Verrucomicrobiales > Akkermansiaceae > Luteolibacter. The sequence continues at coordinate 1,193 of JAYWAR010000202.1, forward strand.
GTGAAACTGCCACCGACCGCGCCACCGGCAAAACCTTAATTCGGGTCAACCCCAAATTCTTCCGGCCGGTCGATAGCCACTGCCTCATCGGCGACCCCTCCAAAGCCCAGCAGCTTCTTGGTTGGCAACCGACGATCACCGGCACCCGAGTCGCCCAGTTACTCACCCGCGCCGAAATCGAGCGCCTCACCTAAACTCCCACCTGAAAGCACCAAGCCCCAGCTTGGCAGCAGTGTTCCAAGCAATTGCCTAAATCGGTGTCGAAAACTCTTTTTGAAAAATGCCAGCTGAGTTCCCTGTCACCGAAACCCTTCCGCTTGAATTCGCCAACAAGATCTCGGTCAAAACCAAGCCCTTCGCGAACTTCTGTTCAAATCTCCGATCCCAGAATTTTGAACAAAAGCACGCAATGAGCGTGAAAAAAGTCCTGAGCCCCTTTGCCATCCCGCTCGAAGATCACATGCCTAACAACCACTAGCACCGATCAGCGCGATCATTTACCCAAAATTACTGACATTCTCGACATTCTTTAATAGACCCTTCCTCATCCAAAAAAGACCGACTTTCGGTTTTCCCTCCAATTTTTGACCCATATAATCCGTGGTAAAAACCTCCATTCCCTTGGCACTCTGGGCGTTTTGGCCGTGAAACCTCTTGCCAATCTCCTTGCGTCCTTCGCGCCTTCGCTGTAAAAATATCTCTTCACCCCGATCTCCCATGTCCCAACCCGCCCCCATTGAAATTATCCTCGAAGCCGGTCGTGCCGAAAAAAACTACTGGCGCGATCTATGGCACTACCGTGAGCTCTTCCAAGTCCTCGCTTGGCGCGACATTTCCGTGCGTTACAAACAAACGATCATCGGTGTCGCTTGGGCGCTGATCCGGCCTTTTGTGACCATGCTCGTCTTCACCGTCATCTTCGGTAAGGTCGCCAAACTTCCCCCAGACGGCAACACCCCTTACGCTCTGATGGTTTTCGCCGGAATGTTACCATGGACCTTCTTTGCGACCGCCTTGGCAGAAGCTTCCAACAGCCTCGTAACCAACTCCAATCTGATCTCCAAAGTCTATTTTCCGCGGCTCATCGTCCCCACTGCCACCGTGGTCGTCGCCTTCGTCGATTTCCTCATCAGTTTCACCCTGCTGGTTGGGATGATGGTTTGGTATCGATTTGTCCCCGGCTGGAACATCTTGCTGCTGCCATTTTTCGTCTTACTCGCCTTCTTTGCCTCGCTCGGACCGAGCCTGTGGATCACCGCGCTCAATGTAAAATATCGTGATTTCCGCTACATCATCCCCTTCCTCGTTCAGTTCGGTCTTTATATCTCGCCAGTCGGCTTTTCGAGCTCGGTCATTCCGGAAAAATGGCGGCTACTTTACTCACTCAATCCGGTAGTCGGCGTGGTCGATGGTTTCCGCTGGTGCTTGCTAGGGGGCCAAGCGCCACTCAACCTCCAAAATCTTGGAATGTCGTTCTTGATTACCTTATTCTTCTTATGGTTCGGCATCCGCAAATTCCGCAGCATGGAAAAAAATTTCGCGGATTTAATTTAAACCCCCACCGCCTACTCACATTCTTGGTGACTCAAAATTTCAGAACTCGTCCCCCCGATAATCTCCGCAGAACTTGGAGCCAAGAGAGAAGCTGAGATGAAAGTCACCAACCCCGTCTGCCCGCGGCACTCTTTGCATCTTGGCAGTTCAACTTGCTTCCTCCATCTCCTCGTTCACCTCAATGCCGACGACTCTAACGATTCTACCATCCCACCCAGCGGAAGCCTGGATCAGCATGAATCGTTACTGGGACGCGCTGGCGCATGCCAGCGATTCATACGCAGAGGCTGAGTTCACTTTTCAATGCCCTCTACCACGCCAAGGAGTCTTCACCCAACGCGCGGGAAAGCTGCAACTTGCGTTTGAAAAAAAAGTCCGGTATCCACATTTGATTCGCCGCTCGGTAAATTCCGGGATTGTGCATATTTTGGATCACAGCTATGCATTCCTGCTAGCTGCGGTGCCGAAAACGGTAAAAACCATCGTCACCGTTCATGATTTACTACCCTTGCGCGAGCCGGATGGCTTGAGTGAGCTGGCAATCGCCCGCTTCCGCAAACGAGTGGAATGGGTCAAGGCCGCCGATCGAGTGCTGGCAGATTCGATCGCGACTCAAAACGATTTAATCGAGCTGATCGGCTTGGATCCAGAACGCATCCGGGTGCTGCCACTGGGAGCCGACGCCATCTGGGACGATGCTGGGGAAAAATTTCAAGTCCCCGTCACTGGAGGATTTCTGCTCAGCATCGGTGGCTATATGAAAAGAAAGAACCTCGAGATTTTACCGCAAGTCCTCGAGCAGGTCCGGGGTCAACACCCAAGCCTAAGTTTAGTACGGGCAGGTGGCAAACTGCCCGATTCACTCGTCCACGAGTTCGAAATGCGCTGCGGCAAAGGGGCTTTGATCGAGCTCGGGCAGGTTTCCGACAGCCACTTGGCTGCGCTCTATCATGCCGCAACGGTGACGATCATTCCATCGCGTTACGAAGGCTTTGGCTTACCCGTGTTAGAGGCAATGGCAAGAAACTGCCCCGTAGTCTGTGCCAACACCACCAGCCTGCCCGAAGTCGGAGGCAATGCCGCCCTTTACTTCGAGGTCGATGACGCTCACCAAGCCGCTGCTCAAATCCTGAAAATTTTAGCCAACAACTCCGAAGAACTAAACGCCTTAAAAACAATATGTGCAGCTCGGGCGAAACAATTCACCTGGGAAATTCACTTTTCCAAGCTCTTGGAAATTTACCGTGAGGTGGCTGCAATCCCCACATCCGTTCGCTTATGACTCGATGGGGACACATTTTGAGAAAGGTCGCAGAAGTCATCGGCACGCCGATCCGTGACGTCGAGTCCGAAGAGTTGCTGGGCAAAGCAATCGTGCTAGCGCTGGGCAGCAGAATTTGGGTGCTCGGCTATACCGGAACCAAAGGCTTGCGGCCGGTGGCCGTGCTCCACCCCACGATCCGCTACTGGGTGCAGGAGCTGAGATTTGCCGCCGCCGAAGCGCCCAATTACCCAAACATGCGAGGCTCTACGATCCCCGGGAACCAAACGGTCGCGCTTGCCTTGGTCAGTCACGAAAGCGCGGACACCGTAGACCGGATGATCGCTCGCTGGACCGCTTTGACCGCCCCCACTCACTGCCTGCTCGCTTATGGCGGACCTACCGCGCAATTTGAACAAATCCGCAGTGACAAAGTGCTGATTCCCGATCCTCGCTTGCGGACACGCGATCACCAACGCGAATTTCAGAGCTACTCGAAATTGCTCGCCGCAGTGGTCGCACAGCTAGCTGATAAGTCATGGAATTGGCTTTTCTTCGCCGAATACGATCTGATCCCACTGGTTCCCGACTTTTTTGTACGGATCATCGCTGAAGCCGAAGATCAAAGCGCCGATGTGCTGGCCGTGGGAGCCGTGCGCTTAGACAACACCTTGCATCCCCACCACGGTGCCCACGCCTCAAACCCCGACTGGTCGGCTTGGATCGAGTCGATCTCATGCCGGGAGGATCCGAAAGTGGTACTGAGCTGCCTCGGCTGCGGCCAATTGTGGCGACGCGAGGCGCTCGAAGCGGTGGTGGCCGCAGGTGAAGTGGTGGATTCCTATCTGGAAATCCTACTGCCGAGCATCGCCCATCATCTGGGCTTTCGGGTCCGCTCCTGGAAATCCCACGCCAATTTTATCCTACCCGATCCGCTTCCCCACCAAGATTTAGATCAATTCCAAGCCGCAGGTGCCACAGCAATCCACCCGCTTAAAGGCTATTGGGCGGAGAGCTGATACCATTCATCGGGTGATGACATAAAGCCTGTGACAGAAGGCCTGTCCCTCTGTCATAACACCGATCGGTGTGGAAAACTAAACTGAAAAATCCCCGCTGAGGTCCTTCACCCGGGGGCCGAGACTCATCTTGGTGAGGCCTGGCGACTCAGGGAGCATCGAAGTCAAGATTCGGCGGCCAAGCCGAATTATCGCACTCC
>JAYWAR010000203.1:0-5222 GCA_043782285.1 Akkermansiaceae bacterium
CGAAATTTTAATTCCATGATGATCCTGATGTTTCAAGAGATTTGGACAATTATTCTTTTCATTGAGATTTTTTTTGACAGAGTGAACAACTTTGCTAATGTCCCGCCGCTCTTCCCCACAACAAGTCAGGGGTGCCGCGTCTAGTTTCGTTGATCGAAATCAGCCGCGGTGTTTTTGTCGGTTGGATGGAAGGGTCTCACATATCAGATTGCTCGCGTAGCTCAGGGGTAGAGCGCATCCTTGGTAAGGATGAGGTCGGGGGTTCGAATCCCCCTGCGAGCTCCAGGATAATCTCGAAAAATCTCAAGCAGAACAACAACCACCATGGCTAAAGAATTATTCCAGCGCAACAAGCCGCACGTTAACATCGGCACCATCGGTCACGTCGACCACGGCAAAACGACCCTCACCGCAGCGATTACCAATACGCTTGCTGACAAAGGTCTTGCCCAAAAGAAGAGCTACGCCGACATCGACGCTGCTCCCGAGGAGCGTGAGCGTGGTATTACGATTAACACCGCCCACGTGGAATATGAAACCCTCAAGCGCCACTATGCTCACGTGGATTGCCCAGGACACGCCGACTATGTGAAAAACATGATCACGGGTGCCGCCCAAATGGACGGTGGGATTTTGGTGGTTTCTGCTGCGGACGGCCCGATGCCTCAAACACGCGAGCACATTTTGCTTGCTCGTCAGGTCGGAGTTCCTGCTTTGGTGGTTTTCATGAACAAGGTTGACCTTGTGGATGATGCCGAATTGCTTGAGCTGGTTGAAATGGAAGTGCGCGACTTGCTTTCCATGTATGAATTTCCGGGTGATGACATCCCAATTGTGATGGGTTCGGCCAAGGCCGCTCTCGATGGTGATGAAGCCCAGAAGGAAAACATCATGAAATTGATGGACGCCGTGGATTCTTACATCCCTGAGCCTGAACGTCCGATTGACAAAACGTTCCTGATGCCGATCGAAGACGTGTTCTCGATTGAAGGTCGCGGCACGGTTTGCACCGGTCGGGTGGAGCGCGGAATCGTTAAGAAGATGGAAGAAGTTGAAATCGTTGGTCTGCGTGACACGCAAAAAACCACGGTTACCGACATCGAAATGTTCCGGAAATTGCTCGACGAAGGTCGCGCCGGCGACAACGTCGGTCTTCTCGTTCGCGGTCTTAAGAAAGACCAAGTTGAGCGTGGCCAAGTCATCGCTAAGGTGGGTACGGTTAAAGGTCACACGATCTTCAAGTCCGAAATCTATGTTCTTTCCAAAGAAGAAGGTGGCCGCCACACCCCGTTCTTCTCGAACTATCGCCCGCAGTTTTATTTCCGCACCACCGACGTGACTGGCAGCATCAAGCTTCCAGAAGGCGTTGAAATGGTGATGCCCGGTGATAACATCAATCTTGAAGTTGAGCTCATCACTCCGATCGCCATGGAGCAAACCATGCGTTTCGCGATTCGCGAAGGCGGCCGCACTGTTGGCGCAGGCCGGGTGGGTGAAATCATCAAGTAAGCTTTTAGCACGAGGCTTCCGGATTTCCGTGGTAACGCAGGGGTTTGGACGCTAGATTCAGGGGTATTCCGCTCACACGGGATGCCCTCGATTCGCCTCAAAACACGTCAGTAGTTCAATTGGTAGAGCGTCGGTCTCCAAAACCGAATGTTGTGGGTTCGAGTCCCCCCTGGCGTGCCATTTTCAGTTTCAGTTTCAGCGTCAAACGACATCATGTTTTCAAAAATCTCTAATTTCCTGGGTGAGGTAAAGGGCGAGCTCCACAAAGCGAGCTGGCCGTGGGAGTCCGACCCAAAGATTAAGGGGATTAAGAAATACAAAGAACTTGTCGATTCGACCATCGTTGTCCTGATCGCCATGGTCCTGCTTGCAGGGTTCGTGCAGTTCTGGGATTTTTTCCACGTCTTGATCGTGGGCTTCTTCACCAATTTCGACTTCGGTCGCTAATTCGTTAGCTATTTGTTTCCATCTCTCTCCGACCGATTTTTCATGTCAGAATCTAAATCATTTCGCGACCAATGGTACGTTGTCCAGGTCCTTTCCGGCCAAGAAGGTAAAGTCCGTGACCGGATTGCCCGTACCGCCGAGGCCGAAGGCATGACGGAATACATTCGTGAGGTGCTCGTGCCGATTGAAATGGTTTCCGAAATCCGCCGCGGCAAAAAAACCGAAACCAAGAAGAAGTTTTTTCCCGGTTACATTATCGTTAATATGAACCTCGCCACGGAGGATAACCAGCTCGTCGAGAAGACCTGGTTTTTCATTAAAGAAATGGACGGCGTGATTGGCTTCGCAGGCACCAAAGATCGCCCCGCGCCGATGCGCCAGCGGGAAGTCGATGCGATGCTTTCGCAAATCAAGGAACGTGAGCAAAGCGTCCGTCCTTCCATCAGTTTCGAAGTCGGTGACACCGTGAAGGTGGCCGATGGTCCATTCCAAAGTCAGAATGGTGTGGTTGAAGAAATCGATCCGGAACGCGGTAAATTGCGTGTTTCGGTTACGATCTTCGGTCGCAGCACTCCGGTGGAACTCGAATACTGGCAGGTCGAAAGAGAATAATTTTTCTCGACCAACGCTCGCAAATATACAACCACCCGTCTCTCGCAAGATTAACCGCATTTATTATGGCCAAGGAAGTCGTCAAACTCATCAAGCTCCAGATCAAAGCAGGAGCCGCCAATCCATCACCTCCAGTGGGCCCAGCCCTCGGTCAGGCAGGTGTCAACATCATGGCGTTCTGTAAGGAATTCAACGCAAACACTCAAGCCCAAGTGGGTGATGTGCTTCCGGTTGTGATTTCCGTTTACAAAGACAAGTCATTCTCATTCATCACCAAAAAGCCACCAGCAGGCAATCTTCTGAAGAAGATCGCCGGTCTTGCTTCCGGTTCAAAAGAGGCCAACAAAATCAAGGTGGGTAAGATCACCAAGGCTCAGCTGATGGAAGTCGTCAAAATCAAGATGCCCGATCTCAACACCAAAGATCCTGAAGCCGCTTGCCGCATCCTTGCGGGTACCGCGCGTCAAATGGGCCTCGAAATCGAAGGTTACTAAAAATTTTGCCGGTCGCTCGTCAATGAGTGGTCGGCACCCGCAGGAGGGATGCGCACCCCGCAATTTCCGACCGAACTGCAAACTCCTAAAAAAATGGCTAAACACCGCAGCAAACGCTATAAAAAAGCAGTCGCTCTTGTCCAAACTGGCAAGAACTACTCGCTCACCGATGCAATCAGTACCGTGAAGGAATTCCCGGCACCGAAATTTACTCCTACTGTGACTCTTTCGTTCCACCTCGGCGTGGATCCTCGCAAGAGCGATCAAATGGTCCGTGGTTCTGTTTCTCTGCCACACGGCACCGGCAGAAACGTCCGGGTCGTGGTCTTCGCCCAAGGTGCAGCCGCTGAGGCCGCAATCGCCGCGGGTGCTGAGCACGTCGGTTATGAAGATTTGATCAAGCGGGTTCAAGAAGGTTTCACGGATTTCGATTCTGCGATCGCTACCCCGGACGCAATGGCCGAAGTGCGCAAAATTGCGCGGGTCCTCGGACCTCGCGGCTTGATGCCGAACCCGAAGACTGGCACCGTTACCGACGACACCGCCAAGGCGGTTCGCGAAGTGAAGGCTGGTCGGGTGGATTTCAAACTCGACAAAAACGGCAACGTTTCGGGATCGATCGGTAAAACCTCGTTCGAGCCTGCCCAATTGGAAGAAAACGCTCGTGCCTTTGTGGACAGCGTCGTTCGTGCCAAGCCAGCCTCCGCCAAGGGTAACTACATTCAAGCCGTGACTCTCGCGGCTTCGATGCTCCCTGGTATTCCTCTGGAAGCCGCCACCTACACCAAAGCATCCGCTTAATTCACGGTCCGCCAACGCATATGAATCCAGATAAGAAAATCATCATCAACGGCCTGTTGGATCGCGTTAACGCGTCTCCTTACCTGATTGTCATCGATTATACCGGCCTTACCGTGCAGCAATTCACGGAACTCCGCAATCGTCTTGGCGCAGGGGGTGCCAATTGCACCGTCGCCAAAAATAGTTACATGCGCAAAGCCCTTGCCGAAGCCGGAATGCCGGACATCGGTGCTGACCTTATCGGTCAAATGGCTTATGTGATGGGTGACGCTGAAGTGTTTTCCGCCGCAAAGGTGATCAAGAATTTCGAAAAGGAATTCAAGAAGCCCGAGATGAAGGTGGGAATTCTTGGCAATGCCATCCTTGATGCGGAATCGCTCAAGGCGATCGCCGACATCCCGTCCCGCGAAGCAGTTCTTTCCCAACTCTTGGCCACCATCCTCGAGCCTGCGACCCGTATCGCTCGCGTGGTCAAAGCAAAGTTCGATCCCGATAGCGATGACTCTGCTGATGAAACCGAAGAGACTGCGGCTGCTGAAGCCGAAGCTCCGGTTGCTGAAGTGGAAGCACCTGCTGCTGAAGCATAATAATCTGAAATGATAGCCGCAGCGGCTCCCGCTGCGGCTTGAACCCACCATGGTTCCTCGTCGGTGCAACGGCTGTTGTGCTGAAATCTTCGGAGGCTCCGGAGGCGACGATACCGAACAAGGAGAATACAAAAATGGCTAATATTGAAACACTCGTAGAAGAACTCGGCAAGCTCACCGTTTTGGAAGCTGTCACACTCGTTAAACAACTTGAAGAACATTGGGGCGTTTCCGCCGCTGCACCAGTCGGCGTTGCCGGTCCTGCTGCGGTTGCCGAAGCAGTCGAAGAGAAGACTGAATTCGACGTCGTCCTCACCGATTGCGGTCCGAATAAGATTGCCGTGATTAAGGCAGTTCGCGAAGTCGCTCCCGGCCTTGGCCTTGCAGATGCGAAGAAGCTCGTTGAGAGCGCTCCCGCCAAAATCCTCGAAGGTGTCGCTAAAGACGCTGCCGAGACTGCAAAGAAGAAGCTCGAAGAGGCTGGTGCCAAAATCGAACTCAAGTAATACCTTTCAGACTACTCCCGGGGCAGAGAAATCTGCTCCGGGATTTTCTGTCGAAACCGGCGGGAGATTCTCATGATTCATTACCAGATTTTCCCGCCGATTCCGACAAAACTTTCCAACGCTTGATCCACCCTGCCTGAGACCGTTCGCGGCTCGGGCTCAATTTGTAAGAAGAATACCACTAAACGCCATGGCTGAACGTCTCTATTTCGGGAAATTCGAAGAAGTCATCGAGCCACCTAACCTCATTGAGGTTCAGAGTCGCT
>JAYWAR010000204.1:0-14402 GCA_043782285.1 Akkermansiaceae bacterium
GCCGCCCAAATCGCCCTAGCAGCCTTCCGTGCCACCCACGACGCCAAACACCCCGCAATCGGTCGCAGTTGGGAGGCCAATTGGGACTCACTCACACCCTTCTTCCACTTCCTCCCAGAGATCAGAAAAATCATCTATACCACTAACGCCATCGAGTCTCTCAACAGCTCATTTCGTAAAATCAGCCGTTACAGCAACCTCTTTCCCACCATCGATTCGCTCTTTAAACTCTTCTACCTGAGCCTGAAAAACATCAGCCGCAAGTGGACGCTCAGCGTCCCAAACTGGCCGAGCGCCCTGAGTCACTTCGCCATCGAATTTGAAGATCGCATGCCAAATAAGCTCTAACTGAAACCAGCGGGAAATCATTTACACAAAATTACTGACACTCTCGCTGGAGCCGCCGCTGCGACTTGTGCGAAAACTCGGTGACCGCTCTGCGCTTGGCTTGGTCCGGCCCGCCGGGGCTGAGCTGCTTCTCCCGGCTCTTTGAAATCGTCTCATTTGCTTCCCGCTATTTTTGCCGCTCTTCCTCTGAAGGGCAATTCCGGGGAAGGGGACTGGAATTATGGCTCATAGACCAGAAATCCATTGCATCTCACGGATGCAGAGTTCTTCTGTGAGTTCCGCGACAGGTCTGCCGATAGTGAAGAGCTCAATGGACTGAGCTTTTAACTGGAGGGGTGCTACTTGCTCGGTTTGCTGTAAGTCATGAATGGATTCTGGTATCTTTTGATTCAGCAGTTTAGCACACTTTATTTCAACGAAATGATGGTTAAGAGGATTTGGGGCGGAACACCGCTCTGCTGGTGATTCCGAGTCCTCCAATTACAAACAGTGCGGGGAACCAAATCGAGTAGCCGGGGGCGAGCGAGTCCGGCTTCAAGACTGCGAAATCAGGGTTTGCTGGATCGATTCGGCAAGTCGTCTGTTTGCCAACTGGATATTCGTCAACCCGCATTTGAACCAGTTCGTGATGCGAAGACCAAGGGTTTCTTCGTAAAGTTAGATGGTCGTTAGTATGAGCAAGTCCTTTCCATTGATAACCGAAACTCAAATTCTGACGATACTCCATCGGTGAATTTTCATCATGTCGCCACTCCTCGATCTCTGAGGAAATAATCACACAGGCAATTTCGGGCCAGGCATGCATTGCGTGAGCCCTTAAAAAACTGCGAGCCATCAGCCAGACGAAAACCCCACCGAGCAGAGCTAAAATTAGACCCAGAATCGCTAAATACCACTGCCCAGCATGGTCGCGAAGGTCTGAATTAGGTCGAAATGCGGTGGGTGCTGGATCCTTGGTCACGGCGTGGAATATGCGTCAATCTCGTCCCGCCGCCATCGAAAATTCGCTTGAGTGTAATCTATGGTCGATTATGGAAAATGATACTGAGTGATCACTCAGTACAACTCCAGAAATTACATCAAATTCGCTAAATTTTCTTAACCGGTTACTGATTTTGAGAATCAGATTTTGACGGTTGTTGAGGAGCGAGCTTAGATTGAAATTGATAGATTCCGGAGCCTACGGCGTAAACTGCGGAATGATTCTCCATCCGTAAGAATTTGAGACCTGCTGTCTCAGCAGCGATCTTTCCCGATTCTGTGACGAATGTGGCGTCCACAGCGGGAACATAGATTGTTGCCCGCGTATTTGCAGGGATGGTGATATCCATTATCAATTGATCGCCCTGTCGTTTCCAGTTGCTAACAATTCGACCACGAACCGAATTATAATTACAATTTACCCAATTCAAAGTAGCAGGTATTTGAGGGCGGATGATGATTTGATCAAAGCCGATCGCTGCCGGATCGGGTTGGATGCCACCGAGCCAATGATAGAACCATTGGCTCACGGAACCAAACATTGGATGATTTTGTGAATAAGTATCATCACTGCCTTTCCAATGTTCCCATAACGTTGTTGCTCCATTCTCCAGCATCTTGGCCCAACCCGGTGAGGACTTTTGACTGACAATTGCAGCGGCTAAGTTGATATGATCTTCACGAGAAAGTACCTCAAGCACGAATTTCGTGCCGAAAATACCGGTAGTTAGGAACGGCTCGGGCGAACGTTTAAGTTCATTTAGGAAAAATTGTAATACAGAATTCCGCTGCTCGGTGGGTACCAAATTCAAATAGAGTGCGAAAGCCTGACTGGCTTGGGTGCCAGGTCCCACTTGACCGGTAATCGGATTGAGAAACGATTTGATCCAAATGGTTTGAACTTTAGAGGCTAAATCACGATATTTTTCAGCTTCCGCAGGATGATCTAAAATTGATGCTAATTCACTTACTATTTTAGCACTCGCCGCAAATAAAGGTGTGACCATCACGGGAGCGGGTGTTGGAACTAAACTTTCATGATCACTTAGGCCTTCGCTCACGATTAAATCTGGGTTCTTTGCAATGACCGAATCTAGCCAGCGTTTCGTGGTTTCATATTGTTCCACCAGCAAGCGTCGCTCACCGTAATATTGATAGAGTTGGCGCTGCACCAGAGGATGCGCCAAGCCCCAAGCCAAACCGCAATAATTCACGCCTACGGCAGGCGCTGTATCGGTCAGGCTACCATCTTCTTGGCTGCTGTCTCCCCAGTCATGCACCGCTTTGGTGTAGAAGCTCGCCATATCGTAGTTCATCATCATCGCTTCGCTGGTGACCGCCAAGTCGCCGCCATAACCAAAGCGCTCACGATGCGGGCAATCCGATTGCACACTGAATAAATTGCTCTTGAAGGTCCAATCACACATTTCCTGAATACGATTAAATAGGTCGTTAGAGCAAGAAAACGAGCCGTTGTTCTCAACATCCGAGTTGAGTCGCAATCCAGTGATCATATCATTTGCAGGTTTACCACTCCATCCTGTCACCTCAACATAACGAAAGGCATGAAATGTGAAGCGCGGAGTATATTGTTCGATCCCACTGCCCTTGGTTACATAAGTGTCACTCTGCCATGCGATACTTGGAGCTCCCGGACCGCCAACACTTTCTGCGATGCCTTCCACGTTTTTTCGATTGCCTTTAATTTGCCCTGCGACGCTGGTGAGTGGATTAAGGGTTCCATCCTTGTTGAGAAGCTCAGCATAGCGCAATGTGATTCGAGTTCCTGCAGGCGCTGCAACTAAGAGTTTTGCCCAACCAGCAAAATTTTGTCCCAAGTCGAAAATGAATACCCCGGGTGTAGGCTCGCTAATTTTCACCGGTTTAAGGGTGCGAGTTATCCGGATCGGAGGCTGTGCTTGAGCCCGTAGGATACCGATCGGCTCTGCTGGTAAACTAGGATTCCGCCAAATAGCGTCTGGAAATCCTGCGAGATCCCAACCCGGAGCTTCGCGACGTGCATCGTATACTTCACCTAAATAAATACTATTCGAACGGATAGGACTCTCACCGACTTTCCAACTTGGGTCACTGACAATGGCTTGTCGGCTCCCATCAATAAACTCCACTTCTAACCGGGTGATGAAGCGCGGACGGCCGATCGTGAGTTTTTCGCGTAAATTGAGATGTCCCCAAAAGCGGAGAGGTAGTGGATTATACCAACCATTGCCTAAGATAATACCTAAACAATTATCTCCCTGTTTGAGCTGACTCGTCACATCGTAAGTGCTATAAAGAACTCGTTTTGAATAAGCGGTCCAACCGGGATCAAGTACCTGATTACCAATTAAATTACCATTTAAACTGCTTTGATAGTAGCCGAGACCAGAAATATAGAGTCGTGCCTTAGTAATTTTTTTAGCAAGATTAAATTGTTTACGAAACAAGGGAGCTGGGTCTTCTTGGTAAAAATCTGCAGTCTTTGTAGGATTGGATTTACCATCATTTAGCCACTGTGCTTGCCAATCTTGCGGGGACAGTAAGCCCATTTCCCAAGTCGAAAGACGACTCCACTGGGTTGGATTTTTCTGCTTATCCCACACTCGAACTTTCCAGTAACAACGCTGCTTCGAGATCAGCGGTAAACCGGCGTAATCGATATGAATACTCTGGTCAGACAGCACCTTACCACTGTCCCAAAGATCGCCTTGATCTTCATTCAGTAACTTTTCTGAACTTGCCACTAGTACTTGATAAGCAGTCTGACGCTCACCTCTAACCTGTAGGCTTTGATCATGACTCTGCATCACCCAACTCAGTCTCGGCTTCAAGGTATCAATCCCGAGCGGTTCAATCATCGATTCACAACGTGGATCGATTAGGTTGGCAGCAGTCGCGCACGTGCTAAAAAATGACAGCATTGTGGCTGTAACAAGGCAGGCTATCATGCAAGAGATGACATTTATTTTCATGGAGATTTATAGGATTCGGATAAACGAAGTTGGTGAGTAATTAGAAAAAATAGACGATGAGTTTTTTTTAATAGAGATGAATATCAGCTTTTCCTTGGCCAAAGCCTGTTGATCTTGGTGAACAAAAACATTGGTTCATGAATCATCACTTAGCTGCATCAAAACGGTGGGTTACAATTATTTTGGTCTGAGAGCTTGACTGGTTTGCGGAGGATCTTTTCAAATACTGGGATCGAGGCTTTATAAATAGTTTGGTGCCCCGCAGCTGTCGGATGCTGACCGTCGCAGGTATCAAATTTCAACGACCCAATATCGATGAGATAGGTATTACCATCTTTAGCCGATTCTTGATAATGGTTGAACGATCGAGTTACTTCGTCGCGTGCTCGGCCAGATAGGGGAATCATCACAAAAATTTGAGTTGTGCGGTTCACTCGACTGCGCAGTTTAGCAAGAGCATTAATTACGGGTGTTTCGGCTGGTTTGCCATTTTCGCCGAGATTGACCAATACGACATCAGGTGAAGGAAATAGTTTCCCTTGCTGAAGGCGACTCACCGTTGAAGTCTTTTGATCAATAAGTGTGTCGAGTGCTGGTAGCCCAGCCATTCCTCCGCTCCAATTATAGCCACCGTATGCGATCCGCGCTTCTCGATAGCCATAGTGTCGAGCAAGAAGGTAGCCATAACTCGCGCAACCGTCCTCTGCTGCTGGCCACAAATCTGCGGGCGGCCGTCCTTGCTTTTTCGCGCTTGCTGCACCATCGCCTGACATAATTGAGTCACCTAAATTTACCCAAATTTTGTCAGAGAGCTCGGGGAGGATCAATGATCCGCCTGAATCCACGCTAAAAGCGGTGATTTTAAGTGAATTATTCGGTAAATCACCAGTGAAACGATCCTCAAAAGGTGACATCCCTTTGAGGTATAATTCAATTTTTGGATCGGCGACCTCAGAAGACAAGAGTATCTCTTTAATATTCGCCACCAGTTGACAGGTTTGTATAACACCGTCATTGACCGACCATGCTATGATCGGAAAACGCGTTGGGATTTGAGTCGTCAAATGATTGGTGGCCACTTGTAAGGTCACTTGTCGAGTACCTTTGAGCTTTAGTGTGATCGAAGCCCCATTTACCGTTGAGCTGATCGAATCGTTCTTGCAAACCCAATTGTAGGGAGAAAGCCCGTGAAGTAAGTTGGCATCCGTGACTGGGATGATTGCACCCATTAGATTCACCTCTTGCATGAGATAACCTAAAATCATGGCGATCGCGATGCATCTGTTAAGGGCGAAATTTTTTATCACTGAACGAGTTCTATTTCACGAATTTTCAAGCGAGAAAACTCTCGCAGTGATGCTGAGTAATCATTGCGAGAGAGGTAAAATCAAATGATTCGTTAGAGCTCTTCAATGCTCAGAATGAGACGATCCAACAGAGACTCGTCAGTCTTAGGGTTCAATAAAACGGCTTTCCAAGCAGGCAATGTCACATTGTGGGGCCGATATCCGATGCTGGTGGTGTAACCTAGCCGAGCGTCGAGAGCTGGATCCATGGCTTTTTCTCGTCGTTCGAAGAGCCTTTGGATTTCACCCGTAAATTGGGTATATTGGTCAGGGTCTAAAGTTCCTGCTTCAACTTGCTGGAAAATTTCTTTGGCATTGCGACCTTTCGGAAAAACCCACCAAACGACACTCGGGCCGATCGTGTCGAAATTGAGGACTTTGCAATAGTCGAGTCGTTCTAAGCGCTGTTTGAGCTTCCAAGCCAATTCCAAAGAACGCGCAATCATCATTTGCCAACCGATGAGTCCGATCGCATTGAGCGAGGCCATTACGGTATAAGGACCAAGCGCTGGTCGCGAACATTCGAGCGTGAAAAGTGCAGGGTCTCGACGACTGTCCGCATTCGAGAAATAAGGCATTGCCTCGACCTCTCGAGCCAGATGGCGCAAATCCGTGCGCCGATTTACCAAAAAGGCACTGCCCGGATAATGCCCCCAACCCATTTTATGGAAATCAATTGTGACACTATCTGCTTCTCGCAGACCAAGGGTGAATTGTTGGGCCTGAATGACCAGTGGCAATAAATCTGCGGAAAAATCTAAGGGGTTTTTCTCGGTATTATAGTCTGCTAAAAAACATAAAGCCCAGCCAACGGCAGCGTCCACATGCAACTGGGGAGCTGGAACCGCATGTTTGAGCGCAAAAGCATCGATTAATTTGCGGATTCCTGCTACATCATCGACACCGAAGGCGTCGGTAGTTCCGAATGTTGCGACGACGAATGCTACTCGCACTCCCTCACGCTGCAAGTCCTCAAGCTTGGCTTCCAATAAGTCGAGCCGCATCGCCAACAAGTGATTTGTTGGAATTGCATGAAGATTCATGGTACCGAGGCCTAACCAACCGGCAACGGTTTGATTTGAATAATGTGCAGCTTGGGAAACGATGCCCGCCAGTTTGACACCCTGCATCCCGTGTTGCATTGCGCCGGGCAGGACTTTTTCGATTCCAATACGTGCACCGTAAAGATTTGAAATCGTACCGCCCATGGTGAATACCCCCCACGGATCTTCGGTATGATAAAATAATAGATTTGCTAAGGTAGTTATCGTCTTGATCTCCAACTCGTTCGAGCGTTGACTATAAGTGTCGGTGCAGAGATTGGGGTTTTTAAGTAAGCATGCGAGAGCACCAACTAGAGAGGCGTAGTTTGCAGGTCCCTTCACATTCTCCAAATGTAGTGGCGAAGACCAACTGTCTGTACCCCAGAAATAAGGAAAGACCGTATCGCGAGCATCCTTGAGATTGCCAGGCAGCAAATGAATCTCAGGATTCGAGGCGGCGGTCTCATAATTCTGCGCCATCTGACAGACGGGTGGTAATGTTTCTTCCGCTTGCATTGCCATCAGGAATTCTCGGAAAATATCCGAAATTGCCTGAGGATCGCAGGTGAAGAAAGTTTTCACCAGTTCGTCATAGCGGGCGTAATTCATAATTTCTGCAAACAACAATTTATCATAATCTCGTCATTGCTTCAGTGTTCTGTGATGATCACATCACAGAAAGTTAGAGCTGCGATACCATTTGAGCCAAGAATCAAATTATCTTGATTCCAAGCGGTTTCTTTGAGGTAGGTAATTTTTTGTGCAAGAGAAGGAGTTTTTAATTTAAGAGTTAGTAAATTACCTTTGATAAGGCCTGATTCAACGTTGCCATTAATTCCGTCTAAGTAAATCTGACTGGCCATCGAATCCATCCAGATGATGGGCTGATCAAACTCTAGTGCGATCGTGTCTTTGGTTGTCGTAAGGTAATATGCCTTCTTCAAGTCTGGTGGTGAGATGGATTCTTGAGTTTTTGTGTTATAGAAATCTCGTTCAATCAGCGGTTGAAGCAGTCGTGCAAATTCTGTCCATCCTTTTAATGGATAGTGACAACCGCCGGGTGGTTTAACTCCCAAGGTGGACATCACACTTAGATTCGAGTAGAGTCGAGGTAAAGTGCGTTGAATTTCTCGGATCTTATCTCCGCCACCCGATGCGCCAGCCATGCTGCATGCATTCGGCCATATTTGGAAAACATAAAGATGTTGGATATTCGGGAAATCCTGTTTCCATCCGGCGGATAATTGAACAAAATCATTTTGATAAGATTTCCAATCGAAGTCACCCGATGGGCAATCTGAGCCTTGGTCGCTTTCTCCTTGGTGCCAGAGAATACCACGGATGCCGTGAGTTAGTTTAGCCTGCTGCACTCGCCACAAGGCTCTTCCGTAAATCGTTGTCAAGTCAGCAGGAGCTGCGTCATTTCGCTGATGCTGGTCAATTCGAGTTCCACCGACAGCACCATTGATAATACAAATCGGCATTTTTTGACTTTCTAGCAAACGCTTGGCAAGCTCCATGCCCCAGTATCCGAGTTCCGCTTTGTCGGTTTTGGCTGCTTTCCAAACTGGATTGCACCATAGATTCGCTTGTGAATCTTGCGAGTTTTCAGTGGGGCGGCCATAACTGCGAATCCACTCGTTAGTTTCGGGTGGCGATGACTCATGAGTGTCAGTGGCCAAAGCATTCGATTGGCCTTGAATGATGTAAGCATCTCCACAAACTAAATTATTTACAGTGTTCAGCAATTGACTGGTGGTACCGCTTTTAGTGCCGAATTCGACTTTGTACTTAATTAAACCGGGTTTGAGTTTTACGGTAAATGCATAAGATTTATTTGCTGCAATTTTGAGGCTTTCTGAGAGGTAAGGTTTATCATCGGCGGTGACGTTAAGAGTCACAGTATCGGCCGTCTCCTCTAAGGTGCCGTTGTAATAAAGAATACCTTCATTTTTGTCGTTGCGGGCATAAAATTGATTATCGACGGGTTTTTCATCCTTAGTCGGTATCCGAGTGACCCAAGCATCGGATTTGGGTTCAGTGACGGTGATTATTGCAGATTGAGTAGTGGGTTTTCCGCCGTTCGAGATGGTGGCGGTTATGGTTAATTTACCGCTATTTTGCGCCCGTTTGAGAATGATTTTACCCGGAATAATTTCTTGGATCACTGCGATGTCAGACATCTTCCAATCGATCTTCAAATCAGCAGCTCCCTTTGCTTGCATAGCTGGTAAATTATTTATTTGAGGAATGATTTCTAAGGTTTCGCGTCCATCCCAAGTTGCTGGAGTCTTTAAACTGAAAATGGGATCTTGGATATCATCTTTGATCGTGATTGGGATTTCGATGGTTTTCACATCATTGGCGAAAACAGCCTTGAATTGAAGGCTGAGCGTTTGATCTCCGGTCACCCGCCCGGCATTGAAAGTGAAGCTAAACTGATCGACAGCGACAATCGTTTCTTGAGTGCCATTTTTGAGAACCCAATAGACTTTATAAGCAGCCCCCGCTTTGGCTCGAACGGTAACACTCTTACCTTCAAGCATATTAATTTTGGGTGTTGAAACGGCGAAGACTGCGCCAGCTTGCAACAGAGGACCTGTTAATGTTTGTAGCGCTTTCTGGTTTTCATATTGTAGCTTAACCCAGTCAGCGGAGCGTGCCACTTTGGAGATGCGGACTTCATCAATGTCGCCTATAAAATTATAATTATTATACCAACCACCAATCCACATTCGTGCGGGACTCAGGATTTTCATCGTTGTCGCTGTGGGGGCTGCGACATCTAGCTGACCATTGACATAGACTTGGCCGATTTGGCCATTATAGGTGTGAACTACCTGAATCCATTCGGACTTTGGTAAGGTGCTTCGCGCATGAATGCTGCCGCCGTCGCTATCGACATAAATGTGTGCGGGGCTCCTCAGTTGCATTCTAACTTTACCCGCCGGAGTTCCTTCTTGGCCCCAACAGACGAGATCCGTATTTAGCGTGTCGCTTTTATACCAGACTTCGGTTGAGTGGGGACTGGCAGCGTTAGGTAGTTTAGTGATTGCCTCGCCACAATGAATTCCTTGTTTGCCGGCAAAATGTCTCGCGGCTCCGATGATGCCGAGGCTTGATGTAGTGCCGACGTTCGTTGATACCAGAGTTCCAATCTCGTCTATGAGTGGCTCGGTCATGTGCCAGACTCCGAGGAAACCATTTGCCTCGTTGAATACGGCAGTTCCGCTCGATTCACTCGCAGCATCAGGTTTGCCCCAGTGTAGGCGAATCGTTTGTCGCGTATTGCCTTTGATTGTGGGAATGCGGACCCAAATACTGGCAGTGCCATGCGCCGCATCCCACTGCTCAATTTGGTAGGCTAGGGGTTTATCTTCTGCTGAAAACCGAAGATCTCCACCGTCGGCTTTGGTTTGACTGAAATCGAACCATTCTTTGTTCAGTCGCACTAAAACTGGGAAATTAGTTTCGATCGCGGTGGCGGGTAGGTTCGCGCCATCCGGGGTGGTGAGAAGGCACATGACCCCCGAGTATTTCCAGTTTGAATACTGGGCGGCTGAAAACTGGGTAAGTCCGCTTAGGAGCAAAGCTGCCATCATCCTATTTTTCATGAAAATCATTCTTATTTTAGTTTTTAACAATACGTGACTCTAAAATATTTAAAGCGTTGAAGTGAGACTGCCGCCACTGGCAGTACCGTCAATGGAAAAACTAGACGTTTGCGGCTTCCCCTGATGTCAATTTAAAAAAAGAATCCGGTAATAAATTTACCAAAGTGGCTCAAGTGTTAAAAAAATCACCATTTTGGCTTAGACATAGGTTGAAGCATGCGTATGAAGCTTGTTTTTGAAAATTCATGTCACCACACCTTATTATCACTACGATTTTTGCAATTGCTCTCGCGCCCATGAGTTTTGCCGAAATTCGGCCATGGAAAAGCGCCGATGGAAGTCATACCTTACAAGGAGAATTCATTAAATGGGATGTCTCTAGCGTCACTCTTCGCAACCCAGAAGGTCATGAAATCACCATTGCACTCGCCAAACTCCATCCGGACGAGATCAAGTGGTTGAGTCTTAATCAATCCCTTAAAAATTCAGGGTCTCACTCCGCCTCTGGTGCAGATACAAGTGCATTTTTCGACAATCTCACGTTTCGCGACACCCGGGAAACAACACTGGCGAAACTCAAGGTGAGTAAGATTGTGGAAATGACCATGAATGAAGCGTTTATTGGGCGCTCAGGATTGAATGGGATTTTTCGAACTCGCCGAAAAATCGGTAAGTTGAATGTTGCGCTCTACTTTGATTGGACGCCAGCAGGGAAATTGAAAGAACTCACCTTACAAACTGATCCTCGTCCGAACAGCGCATACCAAACTGAAATTGAACCAAGCTGGAAAGAGTTAATCGTGCTTCTTAATACCCTTTACGGCAAAGCGCTGGAACAAAGTTCCTTGCCTCAAGCCGCGACTCTCGCCGATGGCTCATTCACGCCTTCTCACCTCTGGCGGCTCGAAGGCGGTGGCTCGGCCTTGCTCGGAACTGCTCGCGAAGGCTCGAACTACCAGTTGGTGGTGCGTTTTACCCAGAATAAGACGGGCATGGTTGAAATCCCTTAGGCTCGTTGTGACGGTGCTCTTGACTCGGCGCTTGAAAACTCCGGACAAAGGCTGAAACTTCATTCATGGCTGAATTCGATCTTTTTTCCACCCCTCCCACGTCAAGCACGGAGGCAAGGATCCTTGGATTGAGGACTTTGCTGGAGCGCCATGACCAACTTTACAACAAGGGGAATCCCGAGATTTCAGATTCCGAGTTTGACCGGCTTTACCGCGAACTCGAAGCCCTGGAAGCGAAACATCCGGAGTTCCTCGATCCGAATTCAATCACCCGCCGCGTGGGTGGCGCACCAATCGAGGGCTTTCAACAAATCCGTCATCTGGTCCCGATGCTCAGCATCGACGATGTTTTCGAACTCAGCGCTGAGGGCATCGAAAAAGCTCAAGCCACCTGTCCGGAGCACGAACTTATCGATTTCTACCGCCGACTTCAAAAAAACCTCAAGCGTGACAGCGTCGCGGTCACCATCGAACCCAAGATTGATGGCGTGGCTGTTTCCTTGCTTTACCGAGATGGAAAACTCGTCTACGCCGCCACCCGTGGCGATGGTGAAACTGGCGATGACGTGACTCACAACGTTCGGACCATCCGCAGCATCCCATTGGAATTAAAATTCCATAAAACGCTCGGTACCAGCCCTGCACTTGACTTGGAAGATTTGCTCCATTATAGCTCAGAATATGAATGGAATTTTGCAAGCACAACTTCTTGCAGAAAAGCTCCGCAAAGCGCGGGACAAAGCTTGGCGCGAAGGCTTCTCGCTGACCTCGGAACAAGCGATGGAACAAATGTTTCGCAACGGATCCGACAGGAAGCCCAATCCGTGGTATCGTGGGCCAGAGAATCAAACCGACTCCTTGATCCTCGACAATTTGGACAACTCGCAGCTCGTTACCCTCAGTTAGGTGGCCAATCGCAACACTCGGTGTTTCATCCGCAGGGTCGGCACCGGGTCATTAAAGTCACTCTGCCGCCTAGTTTCGGCGCTCAAGGCGATGCGGTCGCTTATTTAAATAATCTGGAAGCCGCCAATCAGGCTTTCGGCGATGATCTAGTTCTGCACGGAGTTTTGGAGACTCAAGGCGGGCCCGCACTCGTCACTTCACAGCCTTTTGTGCTCGGCGACGTCCCAACACTCGCTGAAGTTGCTTCATGGTTTGAAAATAATGGTTACCATGCAATCGGCCATAATCGTTGGAAAAATGAGGCTACTGGCGCAGAGATCGCAAATGCTCATGTCGGTAATTTGATTAAAACCCAAGATTCAGAACTGGTTCCCATCGACCTTCAGATCCTATCAATGGGCGGCATTCCCATTTCTCCATTGGTTCGGGATTCCCAATCGCCAATCCCGACTCTCCTCGAAATCCGCGGCGAGATTTTTATGCCCAATCAAGCTTTTGCCATGCTCAACGCCGAGCGCGACGACGCTGGACTGCCGACCTTCGCCAATCCTCGCAACGCCGCTGCCGGCACTCTTAAGCAGCTCGACTCGAAAATTGTCGCCAAGCGGCCACTCGCTTTTCTCGCCCACGGTCTCGGTGCCTACGAAGGCCCATCACTCGAAACCGAACACCAGTTTCACGAGTTGCTGGAATCACTCGGAATTCCCCAAAATCAACCGATCCTGAATGCTGCCAGTCTCGATCAAGTGCTCGCGGCGGTTGCTCACATCAATCACCAGCGTCACGCTCTCGACTATGGTACCGACGGAGCTGTCATCAAAATCTTGGACCGCGCTGAGCGTGAGCAACTGGGTTTTACCTCCCGCGCTCCACGTTGGGCCGCCGCCTATAAATTCCTGCCGGAGCAAAAGGAAACCACGCTCACCGGTATCCTCATCCAAGTGGGTCGCACTGGCGTACTTACCCCCGTCGCCGAGCTTGCGCCGGTGCTCATTTCCGGCTCCACCGTTTCCCGAGCGACTCTTCACAACCAAGATGAGATTGATCGCAAGGACATCCGCATCGGAGCCACCGTGCTCGTTGAAAAAGCTGGAGAAATCATTCCGGCCATCGTCAAAGTCATCCACCATCCAGTTGGGACCTTGCCATTTTCTCTTTACGACAGCGTTAGCGGAAAATGCCCATCGTGTGGCGGTTCAATCTCTCAGGAAGAGGGTTTCGTCGCTTGGCGGTGTACCAATTTCGAATGCCCCGCCCAAGCGGTGACCGCAATCAAGCACTTCTCCTCGCGTAAAGCGCTCGATCTGGATGGCCTCGGTGAAATCGTTGCCGAAGCGCTCGTTCGCCATGGCCATTGCCGCACTCCGCTCGACCTTTTCCGCCTTGATCTCGAAACCCTCGCGAATCTCAACCTCGGCACCGCAGAATCCCCGCGCCGCTTCGGCGAAAAAAATGCCACGAAAGTCCTCGCTGCGCTCGAAGCGGCCAAATCCAAGCCGCTCCAGCGCTGGCTCTTTGCCATGGGCATTAGGCAACTTGGTGAGTCTGCGGCTAAAGAACTTTCCCGGCTCCATTACACCCTGAGCGAGCTCCCTGGCTCGGCGATTCTTGCCGAGCTCTTCCGGGACAACCGCGCTACCGCCAAAAAACAAAATGAGCTTCTCTCAAAATATTGTATCACTGGCGATGTCGGACCCGTTGTCGCGGAAACAATCCTCACCTTTTTTAAATCCGAAGCCGGACAGCACATTCTTAAGCGGTTCACCGAGCTTGGTATTGATCCCATCTCGGACAATTACCAACCGCTCGCGGCGGATTCGGATCAATCCAGCCAGCCGCTGATGGGTAAAACCTTCGTCATCACCGGTACCCTCAGCCTCGACCGCGACGCGATCAAGGAACTAATTGAAGCCAAGGGCGGTAAAGTCAGCGGCTCCGTTTCTGCCAAGACCCACTACGTCCTTGCCGGTGATGGCGGCGGCTCAAAGCGCGATAAAGCCGAAAAACTCGGCGTCATGATCCTCAACGAAGCTGCCTTTCAGAGGATGATCGAATCTTGAAAATCTCATCGGAAAATGACCGATAAAGTCTCGTGTTGCCATGCCAAATCCCACCAGTGGCAAGGATTTAGAATCGCCCTAAACTTCAGTCGCCGCTCGAAACCAAGCTTCGCAAAGAGCAT
>JAYWAR010000205.1:0-1844 GCA_043782285.1 Akkermansiaceae bacterium
TGACGACAAATTTGAAACGGGAGTTCGCCCGCTTTGCGGACGGCGGTGCCGTCGCAAAATAGATCGACATTGTCCAAAGCTACCGGTTTCCCGGCAGTGAGTGCAGCGAGCATTGAGGCTTGGCCTAAGCCCTCGACGCCAACGATTTCGATACTCGGCCAATAGGTTTTTAGCCAAGTCGAAACGCCAGCTGCTAGCCCGCCGCCGCCGATTTGTAGGTAAGCGGCATCGAAAGGGCCGTGACCCGAGAGTACAATTTCATCGGCCAAGGTGCCTTGTCCGGCCATCACTTTCAAGTCGTCATAGGCATGGATGTAGATTGCACCGCTTGCGGCCTCATCGGCGCGTGCGGCGGAGACTGCTTCATCATAGCTGTCACCGCTCAGATGAATTTCTACCAATTTACCACCGTGAAGCCGGACTGCGGCTTGTTTCACTTTGGGGGTTGAGCGAGGCATGAAAATTCGGGCACGGATTCCGAGAGTGCGTGCAGCGAGAGCCACCCCTTGGGCATGGTTGCCGGCTGAGGCTGTCACAACTCCGCGTGCGGCTTCGGTCGGAGTCAGGAGTGCCATTCGATTGCAGGCACCACGCCATTTGTAAGATTTTACGGCCGAGAGATCTTCGCGCTTCACCCAGATTTCCGGTCCGGGGCCGGATAGACTCAACCGTTCAATGGGGGTTGCTTGACCGAAGCGATACACCCGCTCCCTAGCAAACAAGATTTCTTGGCGCAATTGTCGGTCTAGCGGCAAATCCTCAGGTGTCATGCCGCAGCCTTGACTGAATTCAACTCTGCCAGCAACCCAGGAGTGAGGTCTTTTGGCTTACAACGGATTTCTCGACGGGATCTTAATTAATTGTTTAGATTCTTTTTTGCGCGAATTCGGCCGAGGGATGGCAGTCGAGAGCGGAGTGCTTGCGGTGGGGCTTGGAGCAGGATTCCGTGAAATCGAAGATCTCGATGCAGGCTTAGGTCTCGCTGGTGAAGTCGCCATCTTGGGGCATTTCGTTTTTGAGAGCACCCATGAATGATTCGGTCCCGGCGTTTTGATTGGGGGTGGGATTTTCGAGCCGGAAATTGGACGAGGGCAAAGCAAAAAAATAGATCAATCAGGTGGATAGGGGGGGAGGGTAATCTGATAAACTTCATCAAGTGCACTTCATGGGGGATGGGCTCAATCAAATAAAATCGAGTTGAAGCTGATGGTCGCACTTACTGGGATTGGGCGCAGTTCTCCGGAGTTTAAGTTCGAGGCTCTTCATGAAGCGCCGCGATTGACTTTCGCTCAGGCGGATACCGGTGAGCCTTTGAATACGCGCCACAGCTTGCTTGGTGTCAGCAACGGGACATGCGTAAAACGAGTACCTGATACAGGGGGAGGAAAGGACCTAACGAACTGGTGGGTCTATAGTATCGGTCTTCGCGCCCTCGTGGCGGATGCGGGTGACGAGGAGTTTAATCTTGGTTTTTTCAGAGTGAGAGGGATCGTCGATGATTTCGTTGAGATCTTGGATCTCTTGCTCGGTGAGATAGATTTTAATCATTGTTTGAGTCAAGTATGGTAGGATGGCAATGTATCAGCGGAAAGGTCTCTTTTCCACAAATCTTGATGCGAGGCAGTACAGCAGGTTTCCGCAATGCGGGTGGATTTTTCCAGGGTGATGGAGTAGATGCCGCAGAAGTGTCTGATTCCGCGATGCTTTTGCGGCTGGGACTTCGCTGACTTATAGACAAAGATTTACACCATCTGTTTACCTGAACCGCGCTGTTTCGATATTTTCGCATCGAAGAGCATTGGCTGAAGGGATATTTACTGATAAAATTAGCGCAGAAACCCAAT
>JAYWAR010000206.1:0-1842 GCA_043782285.1 Akkermansiaceae bacterium
ACGCAGAACGTCCCGCTTTTCATCTTCGGATCGTCGTGCGGCGGCGGATAAAAATTATTCACCGAATAGATCGCCCTGACCGACTTCGAATGCCCGACCTGATAGACGGGGCGGGTCCACACCGAGGTGGGACGGATCGAAGTCGGCCCCCGGAGTTTGAGAAACGACATCCCATGCCAAAGGGAATTTCCCGGACGGGGCGCGTCGATTACCTGATGGAAATCCTCGTCGAGATCGAACAGGACATCATCCCTGAATTCGAAGCCGAAAGGTTCGCAAAGCTCGTTCATGTTGGATGCGGAACCAAACACATTGGTATGATCGCCTATCAAAAACAGCCCGCCACCGCCGCGCACAAACTCATGGACCAGGCCGATCTCCTCCTTGGTGAAGCGACGATCCGCGTCGTAAACCATCAACGTGCTGGCACCGTCCAGATCCGCCGCAGTCAGCGGACCTGTAGCGTCCACCACCGGATAGAAAACCTCAAATAGGCGCTTGAGGCACCCGTAGTTGTATCCCGAATCCGCGCCATACCACTCGCGGTCGTAGGGACGGTCGCTGCGGGACCATTGGCTGTGATAGCTGCTGATGACGAGCTTGCCAGCCTTGGGTGTTCCTTCCGGTTCCCAAAAAATGAGACCCGCGAGCAGCAGCATGAGCAGTGCGCCGCCCCAGCTCAGCGCCCGCGGCACGCCCGACGGTGGGCGATCCGGGAAAACGGGCGCGGACAAAAAGCGCCCAACCAAGACTCCCCCCGCCAGCAGGAATGGCAGATAGATCCATACCGCCGCCGCTTCGTCCATGAACGGGCGGTACGGAAGTTCCTCGCTTTCGTAGCCGACAAATTCAAACAGCCCGGTCGCTAACAGCACCACGCAACCCATCCGGACAATTGCAGCCGCCAACAGGATTCCCGCGATCATTCCCAGCTTGCGCGGCAATTCCCGCAGCGGAGTTTCCGACCACAACAGCCAAACCAGCGCGACTGCTAGAAACAGAAACGGCACTTTCAAGCCCATCCCATCGATCGATGCCAAAAACTCCAGCGGACCGGCCATCGTGGTGAGAAGGACGTGCCCGCCGCGGCTGCCGACCGACAAGCCGGTTAGACTGAGGAATCCATCGACCAGCGTGGCGAACACGGGGATGCCTTCTTTCCAGCGCATCGCCGCATAATCCGCGGCAGCCGCCGACATGGAGCCGATCACCAGCGCGGCCACTTGCAGCCACGCCACGCTTCCTAACAAACGCCCGTGTCCCGCAGCTTTGCGGGTCACTTGCAGATCGGCACCTGCGCCGGCAAGCCACAATCCCGCCGCTAACCACGGGTGGAGTTGCATGAGTGCCAAGGCGAAGGTCTTGGCGAGTAGGGAGAGAAAAATCATCGGTTCGTGGAATCCAACAGGTTTTTCAGGAAAGCAGTGTTTGCCGGATCATGGTTTTTGTGTCCTTCCAAGTTACGGTTTTGAAGGAACTCCGAGTCGCCGATCAACACCAGTGCGCCTCTACCCACCGGCACCGAGACCATCAGGGGAGAATTGTCTGGAGTGGCACAGAGGATCGTCGCGTTTGCCGGATACTTGTCGAGAGGCCATGCGCTCATGAACGAAACCGGCTGGCCGAATGCTGGACGATCAAAGAACCGCCCGTAAGGCACGTTGCCGATCCTGAGGCCGAGGGGCTCTAGCAGATTGAGGCATCCTTCGGCATCAAGAAAACCGCAGCCGAGAATCACGATCCCGCCACGTTCCATGAAGCGCATCAAATCGTGCCGCTCGCCCCCCGATAGCGGGCACTGCGGCGCATCCAACACCACATAGCGGGCCACGTCTAACATTC
>JAYWAR010000207.1:0-14385 GCA_043782285.1 Akkermansiaceae bacterium
GCATCAAGTCGTAGACGGGCATCGACAATTCCGAAGGGCAAGAGACGCGTCGCAATAGAAGCAGCTGATTCCGCTACGCTCCATCAGCCGCTTCTGTAGGGCACTGGCGTCTTGCGAACTTATTAACAAGGATTTACACTACCGAATAAGTGCAATTGTAAGCTAATAGTTTTTATTCACCTAAAATTTTAGTGATCCCAAAAACCACACAAATACTGTCTATAAAATTTATTCAAGACAACCTTAATCACTAGATTCGTTGATGTCTTTAATGATTATTTCTTATTTTTGAACTTATAAGATCATCTTCGTCATAGTGTGAATAACTTAAAATTTAATCAGTTCCACGATTTAAAATCAGGTGTTCCACGAGAAAAGTAACTTGTAAACAGGTCTAAGTAATGATAGGATAAGGATCAAATTTATTAACTTTAAAATAAATTTACTCATCTATTCTTAAGTTATTAACAAGGTTTTCGTAGGTTATTGAAATTAATAAATTAGAAATAAAATTAGAAAATTTACTTCATGACATCAAGCAGCCAATGCAGTCAATTAGCTTGTCAGAGAGTTAGTGGCTGTAAAAATTTTTGGTTCAATGGTCGAGCCAAGCTGAAATGCCAATTTATAGCCAACTAATTTTACCATAACGCGACACCATCGGAACATTGAATTGCAACTATTCTCCTCAGAAAAAAATCGCTAGAATGATCAGGGTTTCTACTTTAGCCGTTTGTCACGAATTGCGATACAATGATATAATTCAGAAAAAATTACTCCCACATCGCAACCGAGTACCATGCCGAACTCCATAAATGAAAAGAATTCAGGATTACTTTAAAACAATTGAAATGGATAACGGCCAAACTTTGTGAAAAGCCGTGAAGTTAAGGGCAAATTTGTTCAATTTTTGTGAGAACAGATGTAAAAAAATCAACGAAGAAACGATTTACCACCCTATTTATCGGGTAAAAAGGCGGGTAGAGAACTTCACAAGCTTCTTCGCCACCATTGTAAATCCTATCGTCAATGCGATTCAAAACGCTAGCACAAAAGTCGAATTAAAAACCAAGTGATAATCAATAAGCAGTTGTCAATCTTCGACGAACGTTCGCGAATTAGCGATTGAAAAACAGGTACCGTCATTTATAAATCAAGAGCTAAAATGTTGGTGACGATGGTAGAATGCAAAAATCGTTATACTTTAATTGAATTGGCAGCAAATAAGAAAGCTTAGAAATTATCTTGAAACTTTTCGAAGCACTCGTAGGACAACGAGAGAAAGTCGAAACAATAACTTTTTACAATGGCAAAGAATTCTCGATGCACGAATTTCTGATGGATGTGCTGGATGCCAAAGCCTATTTTATCCATCTCTACCAATCATGGGAAAGAAGTTTCAATAAAAACACTAACCCTCTGGTCCGACAATACTTGCCTAAAGGAAGCTCCTTTGATCACCTGGCGATGAAAGATGTGAACCGCGTTGAAAACCTAGTGAACACACGCGCTCAAAAATATTTTGTCTATCAAACGCTACATGATATCTATAACTTAAGCCCATTGATTACACTGGCTGCTTGAATTCGAGTCTTAATGTAAACAAAATTTACAAATTTAGATTTTCAAATATATTAATTTTTTAATGAACCAATTGATTATTACTGGTGGTAGCGGTGGCTTAGGACAAGCAGTTGTTCAAATTTTTAGTAAATTGGGTTGGACAGTCTCTGCACCTAGCCATAATGAGCTTGATGTTTCTAATTTTAAGATGAGTCGTGAATATTTAAAGTTAAAACAAGTCGATTTATTAATTTGTGCAGCGGGAATTAATCGAGATATTCTTTTAACTCATCTTGAGAAAAAAACCTGGGATCAAGTATTAGCAGTGAACTATCAAGGAGCAGCAAATGCTGCATTAGCAGTATTGCCAAAAATGATTAAACAAAAAAAAGGTCATATTATTTTTATATCTAGTTATTCTGCATTTCATCCTCCATTAGGTCAAGTCGCTTACGCTGCATCAAAAGCTGCATTATTAGGGCTTAATCAGAAATTAGCTCATGAAAATGGTTGTTATGGAATTCGAGTTAATACAATTTTACCTGGATTTTTAGAAACTCAAATGACGAGTTTAGTTTCTAAAAAACGCAGATCACAAATTTTAGAAAATCATGTATTAAATTGTTTTAATACACCTTTAGCCGTTGCTAAATTTATTGCTCACCTTGAACATGAACTTCCGCATACTTCTGGACAAGTATTTCAATTAGATAGTCGAATCTCTTGATAAATTTTAAAATAATTATTTAACAACAGTGAATTTTCTTTTCTAAAGAATAGCTAAAAACCGAAAATGAGCTTATCATTCTGCCAGTTTAGAAAAATGTAAACTTGAAGATTTGTAACCGAAAATTTTTTAAAAGTGATCATTGAGTTTAGCCTCCACTTTGGCTATCGCCTGCTCATAAATTTCATTTAGATTGCATCTTTTTTGAAAATATTAGCAGATAAAATCTTTGAAATTTTCAACATTGCCATTTTCTACGAAGAAAATTTAAAGGTCTTATCATGAATGATTATTTCCTGGCTGGTTTTCTCGTTTGTTTTGTTCATCAGCTTGATGAGCTTACCGTAAAGAAATTTGAGCTGGTAAAGGTTAAGGATGTACCTCGTGCCACGCGCTCCTTCGATCAGATTTGCTGGCCAATCTCTGCAGCAAGTCCAGCGTAGCACCACCGCAGGATGCTCTGAGATGTCCCTGCGATTGGGGATCTTCATCTGATTTGGCTTGTTCCTATGGCAGTAGCGCAGGCATCCGTTGATTCGCAGATTCAGATACAAGCACCAGACTGTCTTTTTTGTTGTAGTGAATATGCTGATCGATCATGCGGATGCTCACTTGCTGGTCTGTCAGAACCAATTCGCAACAGATCTGTTCCGGGTTAGGTCTTGCTTCTAATCTCACAATGATCTGTCCGGCCGGATTTTCGGCAATTACCGACTTCTTTGGCCACTTAGATTTCTCTTGCTCAAGAGCTTTGAATCCGCCTGCCATAAATCTTCGACTTTGAGATTTTGTGAATTAACGGAAACGTTTTTAAAACAGAACGCCGCCCTCCCCCCCGGAAAGACGGCGTTCCTTTTTACCTTACCGTAACCCCCACTTACGGAACTCGGGTAAATCTTTATTCACCAGCTGGTGACACTTTTATAATGGCTCAGATTTTTAAGATAAGTATTAGTTTTATGCTTTTTTCTTTGTAAGAAAAATAAAAATTCTTTGTAGGTAATTTAACTGACAAAAAATGTAATGATTACTGAATTTAAGCAGCCATTGGTCTAAATCATTCAACCAAATGGTGCTGAATTGCATAACGAGTAAGCTCGACATTCGAGGACAAACCCATTTTTTCAGCAATTCGAGTACGATAAGTTGCTACTGTTTTGGCGCTTAAAGCAAGATCGGCACTGATTTCTTTAATCGTTTTACCCAAAGCGATTTGGCGTAAAACTTGGAGCTCTCGGTTTGACAAAGTCTCGTGAGAATTCGCTGGAGCTTCGCCGGCTAAAGCGCTAGCCAGTTGTTCTGCTAATGTTGGGCTGATGTAACGACGACCGGTTAGCACTCGCTGAACTGCGGTGACTAAAATGTCTGCAGCACTTTGTTTTGAAATGTAGCCGACTGCTCCAAGTTTTAAAGCACGAAGAGCATAATCTTTTTCGGAATGACTGCTAATCACGAGAATTGGTAATTTAGGTCTCGCAAGTTTAATTTCCTGAATCAACTCAAGGCCATTACGGCCAGGCATGCTGATGTCGATCATAACCAAATTCCAAGATTCTTGAGTCACTGCTTGAAGACCGCTTTGACTATCGCAAGCTTCACCGATTTGAATGTCTTTAAAATGTTCCTGTAACAATGAAATCATGCCGCGTCTTACAATTGCGTGATCATCGATTATAAGGATTTTCATGAAGTCAAATTGTGCTATGAGTCAACAACAATGGGATCGTGAGAATGACATTGGTTCCTTGTTGTGGATGGCGGCTGAACACGATACAGCCGCCAACATTTTCAGCGCGCTTCAGCATTCGAATTAAACCAAGAGATTTAGGATCCTCAATCACTGTGGGATCAATGCCTTTGCCGTCATCATGAATCACTAATTTGAGGATATTATCGATAATCGAAAGATTTGCTTTGATTTGATGGGCATCCGCGTTGCGAGCAATATTATTCAAAGATTCTTGAAAGATTTGGAACACCGTCATTGAAATTTCTGGGATAGAATCAACAGCAAGAGAACTGATTTCGATGGTACAAGGAATTCCAGTTCGCAGCAAAAATTGTTTTGCTTCATGGTTTAAAGCATCAGCAAGTCCCAAATTATTGAGGATATTAGGTCGTAAATTTGCAGAAATTCGCTGTACTGAAGCAATGGTGGTATTGATCCATTCAGAGGTTTCGACGAGTTTATCGATTAGTGGATTTAAGGTACGATCCTCACGATCTGCTAAGCGATTTTCAATCAGACGTAATTGTATTTGAATTCCAGTAAGCGACTGGCCGAGTTCATCATGAATTTCGCGAGCAATCAAAGTGCGATCTTCCTCGCGTAAAGTTTGGACATGTGATAGAAGCTTATAAGAATCTTTTAAAGCGTGGTTGATCCCAGCCATTCGTTGCTGTTCGGCATCTTGGCAATTGCGATAAGCATGTCGTTGAACGAAGAAAATCAGGACACCAATGATAAGAATGCAATGAAATTCTTTGCAGATTTGAAGCCATTCATTTTGGTTATTTCCAAAATTTAATAAAATCAAAATACGATTAGAAATCATAATCCAAACACTGGCTAGAATGAAATAAACTAAAACTATAGGTAACTTAGGCACTGAGTTCTGTGATGAAGGCGTAGTTTGGGGAAAAGTCGGCTGGTGGCCGTAAATATGAGTCGAGTAAATCGAATTTTTTTCACCAAATCGTAGAATAGATTAAATTAAATGGCGGGTCGAGCTTGGAATGACGTGGGCAAATCTACTTGCAGGATATTTTTATTTAAATTTTAGCGATGGTGGAAACTGGTAAATCAAAACAAAAATTAGGTAACACCCGGTGGCGCTTGATATTTCACTTTGATCAAATCACGAGAGAAAAACTGCGAGTAACTTATGGTTTTTCGGGTGTAATTGGTCTTGGCTGAAGAATTAAAAAGGGTTGGAACAAACTATGTGCCAAAATGAGATTTAAATTTAATAATTCGTCAATTTTAGCACCTTTGCAACGAGTGATGCTGCGAGATTCGCTCGCTGCAAAAGAGACCAGTCATCATGTCGAGCAACTGGAAATTCTTTTTCAAAAAGAGCAAGCGCACTCTGAGGTCGGTTTGGCATGGGCAGAAACAGTTAACCAGACAGAAGCGTTACAAGTTGCATTCTTGATTGCGAATGACCATTTGTTGAGTTGGGGACAGGCAGAGTTGCCGTCGACTTTAAATTATGCGAAATTGCAGCCAACTTCATGGCAAGCGTGGTTGGAGGAAGATCGCCACCGGTCCTTGCTTGTATCGGGTCAAGTCCCATGGCGAGCGATTTATTGGCCGAATGAACAGCGTTTTATTTGGACTTTTCATCATGCGTTGTTGGATGGGCGTTCAATCCAGCGGATTTTAACTGCGTTCCTTGAGCGTTTGGCGGGTGGTGAGCCGGGTCGATTGGCGCTGGCCAAGTGGCAGGTGCCAGATTGTGAGGCGTTGACTTTGGCAAGCCAAAGATTTCGTAAAACTCGACCCAATCCAGAACCGCTAGGCTTTGATTTTTTTAAAGAAACACCAGGCGGTAGTCGGGAG
Source organism: Akkermansiaceae bacterium (assembly GCA_043782285.1). Taxonomy (GTDB): domain Bacteria; phylum Verrucomicrobiota; class Verrucomicrobiia; order Verrucomicrobiales; family Akkermansiaceae; genus Luteolibacter. The sequence goes on from JAYWAR010000207.1 coordinate 5,853, forward strand.
TGGTGTTGTTTAGGCGAGGCGTTCAGGCGTAAATTGGAATTCAAGGCAGCAGCGATAGGAGTTACAGTCGCTACTATTTTGACATGGGCATGGGGACAAGCATTGATCGAAATATTCGAAGTCGCTGCTGTGATGGTCGAACAACTGCGTGCTGGAGCTCCGCAAGTTGCGAGTGCTGGATTTACCATGAACACTCTGCCGATATCGATTGTGCGAGCTCCTTCAAATGAACGAATCAAAAATTTGTGTGAATTTCGTGCCCAACTTATCGGCTTACGAGCGATTGAAACGGTCTCGCGGTTTGATTTTCCGGTTGGCGAATTTCCTGATTTAGATGCTCCTTGGACCAGTGTAATCATGATCGAGCATCGCACTTTAGCGCATTTGGTGACGTCGAAAAAAGTGAAGTCATTGCAGCTGCATGAATGCCGGGGAGAGACTTTGATCGCTACTGGATATCTTTTGCCAGATATGCGTTTGGAAGTGGAAGGACCAAACCGGCAGCGCTTACTGAAAGCATGGATTCAGGTTTTGTTTCAGCCGCTATCTTGATAAAATCCTAAAAATTAATGAGTCCTGGAATGATCAATTTCAGGATTTAGTTTTTTAGAAGATGGGGGAATTTAAGTGGGGTAACGTGAGTTGAGTCACGATTTATCAAAAAATTCGTGGACATGGCGATGCAAGGAGTTGGATTGGTTCAATTTTCTGCCAACCAAGCATCAATTCCACCTGTTACATTTTTAACTTGGGTAAATCCGTGCTCAAGGAGTAGTTGAACTGCTTTGGCAGATCGGCCGCCGGCTTTGCAGTGGATAAAAATTTCACGATCTACGGGTAAACTTGCTAAGTGTTCGGGTAGAGTGGCTAAGGGAATCAATTGCGAGCCTTGAATACGAGCGCTGGCAAATTCCGCAGGCTCACGGACATCAATCAGAAGACCTTGAAAATTATTGTTGAGGAGGGCGCGAAGTTCGCGAGTGGTGATTGATTCCATGGATTCTGAGGTAAGGTTGCAAGTGTTTAGGGCCGTGGTTTCGGCATTCGCGAGATGGTGGATTTGTGGCTGATCTCCACACAATTGACATTGTGGATCGCGATTCAGCTTGAGAGTTCGAAAGCTGGTATTCAGAGCATCGTAACAAGTGAGTTTACCGAGCGGGATACTGCCAAGTTCAAGGATGAGTTTGAGCGCTTCCATCGCTTGTAAAGAACCGATAATGCCTGGAAGAACGCCTAGCACACCTGCTTCTTGGCACGATGGGACGCTACCTGCGACAGGCATTTTTGGCAGCAGGCAGCGATAGCAAGGTCCGCCGAGATGTGGCGCAAAGACTCCAGTCTGCCCCTCGAAACGGTGAATCGCACCATAAACCAAGGGTTTTTTAAGAAAGAAAGCGGTATCGTTGGTGAGAAAGCGCGTCGGAAAATTATCTGAGCCATCGATTAAGATGTCATAAGATTTCGCAATGGCTCGTGCATTTTCAGGCGCAAATCTGATAGGATGAAGCTCGACTTGGACATGAGGATTGAGTTCGCGCAGACGAGCTGCGGCACTTTCGAGTTTGGGTTTCCCGAGCCATGACTCGCCGTGCAGAATTTGCCGTTGGAGATTGGAAGCATCGACCACATCTGGATCGACGAGGCCAAGTCTGCCGACGCCGGCTGCGGCTAGATAGAGTGCCGCAGGTGAACCTAACGCGCCGGTGCCGATAAGTAGGACGGCGGCATTTTTCAGGCGCAGTTGGCCAGCTTCGCCAACCACGGGAATGAGCAGGTGGCGCGAGTAGCGGATGAGTTCCGCCGATGAAAGGACGTCTGGCATGGCATGCCAAGCTTGCAGCAGAATGAGCTGCGGTCAAAGGCGTAAAACTACTTTGCCGCGCCAGAATTTATGCTAAGATAAATCTATGCCTGAAATTTTATCTTCCTTTATGTTATGTCCGGGAGACGTGGCTCCTGATTTTTCGCTACCTGATGCTAAGGGCGTCAAGCTCACGCGATTAGAAGTTTCAGGAAAGCAGGGTTTGTTGGTAGTTTTTGCCTGCAATCATTGCCCATTTGTGGTGCATTTGGCAGCGGCACTGGGTGATTTTGCACGTGAAATTTCGAGCCAAGGGGTTTCTACGGTTGCGATTAATTCAAATGATCTAGTCAAATATCCACAAGATGGACCTGAAGAAATGCAGCATTTTGCGGTGCAGCAAACGTGGGATTTTCCTTATCTGTTGGATGAATCTCAGGAAGTCGCCAAAGCTCATGGTGCGGTTTGTACCCCGGATTTTTTTCTGTTTGGTGCGGACTCTCGTCTTTTTTATGCGGGTCAGTTCGACGATTCCCGCCCTCGCAGTGGCCATGCACCTCATGGCGGCGATTTGCGTGAAGCGATCCGAAGAATGCTCAGTGGTGAAATGCCATTGGCCCGTCCCTATCCGAGCAGTGGTTGTGGGATTAAATGGAAGCCGAATAATCAGCCAAAATCTGATAATCTTTGATTATTAAAAATTGAAATAAGCAGGTTTTTTGGGATATGGCATAGTTTTTAAGGTCTCGAGCTCCCTTCGCCACTTGTTGACGAAGGGCTGCTCTTCCGCCTTCAAAATTGTGAGATTTAAGATACGGAGATTACATCAACTGCGCACCAGCTTCCGCTAGTTCGGAGCGTTCCCCGCGGTTGAGAGCAACGTGGGCGACGAATGGTTGTCCTTTGAGACGATTCCGGGTGTAAACGAGACCATTGCTGCGGCTGTCAACGTACGGGTTATCGATCTGAGCGGGATCGCCGACGAGCACCAGCTTGGAGTCGCGCGACATTCGAGTGACGATGGTTTTCGCTTCTTGAGGGGTGAGTTGCTGAGCTTCATCAAGGATAAAAAACCGGTTAGGAATCGAGCGGCCCCGGATATAACAAAGCGCTTCGATTTCGAGAATTCCCTGTTCCATCAGAATTTCGTAAGGTTTTTTGAGGATGGTGGGTGCTCCGCCGGAAGGTCCTGGTTTTTGTTGCTTGCGGCGTGGGCCGAGTGGAGTAGTCGGGCGCATCAACAGATCGAGCGCATCATGGATCGGTTGGAGCCAAGGGCGCATCTTTTCATCCAGCGAGCCGGGTAGAAATCCAAGTTGATCGCCCATCGCCACGACTGGGCGGCTGACGGTAATCCCGCTGTATTTACGGTTAAACATTTCATGTAAGCCGGCTGCGACGGCGACTAAGGTTTTGCCGGTGCCGGCATGGCCGTAGCAGGTGACGAGTGAAATATCTGGGTTGAGCAGCGCATCAATCAAGCAGCGTTGTCCGAGGTTGAGTGGCTTGAGCGATTGGCCGTCAGGAATTTTTAGAACTTCAGGAATATTGAGGCGAACGAAGCGACCATCCGGCGCGAGGCGAGCGGGAATGGTTTGTTTTTCACCTGTTCCGAGTAAGACATATTCATTGATCGCGACTCCTTGAATCCGTTCCTCGGTGATCGGTAGTTCGCCACTGCTGGTGAAACGGTGGAGCTCGCTTGGATCAACTTCGATCCGTCGAACTTCGTAGTTCGAAACCTCGCGCGCATCGACCTTGTCGTTGAGGTAGTCTTGGCAGTCGATGCCGACCGCGCGGGCCTTGAGCTGCATGTTGATGTCCTTGGTTACCAACACGACTGGCGCTTGATTGTACTGCATCAGTAGTAAACAGGCGGCGAGGATCCGGTGATCTACTCGCTCGCGATCTGGAAAAATACGGTGAAAGCGGGTGAGCTGATCGGAGTTTTGGGGGCAACTTGCTGGGTCATAAATCACCAAGCGGACAGTGCCGCCACCTTCCGTGGTAACGCCTTGAGTCACTTTGTCGGCGCAGGAAAACATCTCGGTCAAACGACGGTGGACACGGCGAGCATTTGCGCCACGCTCGGTTTGCTCAGATTTGAATTTGTCGAGTTCCGACAGCACATCCACAAGAATGCAAAGATGGTTTTCTTTAAAACGTTCCAGAGCTGCCGGATCGTGGAGCAGGACATTGGTGTCTAGCACGTAGTTTTTTCCGACTTGGGAAAATGCGGTAAGTCCTAAATCGGCTGCTTGAGGAGAAATGCTGTGGGCTCGTTTTTTGCGGCTGCCACTAGCGGTTTCAGGGATTTCTTCAAACAAAGCGGACTGTGCTTCCTCGGTGCGATGAATCATCGGTGTGGCTGGGGATACGGGGTTGATTGACGGGTGCTAAAATGCATCGCGCTAGCCCGTCGCCAGCAGACACAGTGCCAACTGTGTTGGCAGCATTTCTTAATATTTTCTATTAAGATAACATGACTATTGACCTCTACTAAAAAATGGCAATCTTGAAATCGAAAAATTACGAATCTGTTTTAGGGTAAAAATTTTCAAGGTTTGGCGAAAATTTCGCGGCAAAGCAGGCAGCTTTTGCCGTGGCAGATGCGAGCCCCGCAATGTTCGCGGCCGTAGAAAATAATTTGCAGGTGAAGGCGGTTCCAAGTGTCACGAGGGAAGAGTTTTTTCAAATCACGTTCGGTTTGGACCACATTTTTACCGGAACTGAGTTTCCAACGGGTTGCGAGGCGGTGAATGTGAGTATCGACCGGAAAGGCAGGTACTCCGAAGGCTTGGGCCATCACCACGGAGGCGGTTTTGTGACCGACTCCGGGTAAGGCTTCGAGTGCGGTAAAATCGGCAGGAACTTCGCTGCCGTGTTGTTCGACGAGGATTTTTGACAACGTGGAAATCGCGGCAGCTTTTTTGGGTGATAAGCCGCAGGGGCGGATGATTGCCTGAATTTGCTCAACCGGAACTTGAATCATCGCATCTGGATTGTCGGCTAACTCGAAGAGCGCGGGGGTCACCAAATTGACCCGAACATCCGTGCATTGAGCAGATAAAAGTACTGCGATGAGCAAGGTGTATGGATTACTGTGATCTAGCGGAATAGGCGTTTCTGGATAAAGTTCCTGAAGTCGCCTCCGAAGATGGTCGGCGCGTTGTTGCTTAAGCATCCAGAAAGTTTCCGGAACCTTCGGCAAATTGCAAGGTGAGGAATTCGAAGAGTCAGCAAACATCGATTCGCGGCAAGTAGCTCAAAGATGCCCGATTCTGAGTGCCATTTCCGAGTTTATTTGTCTCATTTTAAATGGGTAGATTTAAAATGTGAGTAAATAGAAGTTAGATAGTGAGGCAGGATTTGCTCCAGTCTGGCTTTACAAAAAACGGACTATCAATGACAAAGACACCCGTTTCGGCGGTCTAGAACGTATGGTAATTGCAAATATTCTACTAGCTGAAGAGGGGCAATGGGAGATCGCCCAAGCTTTCGGTTGGGGCCAAGGAACGATCCGTAAAAAGTTGAGCCGTAATCGTGGCCAAGGTGGGCAAGGTGGCTATCGATTGCCCAAGCCGACCCGTCAGCCCAGAAGCGGAAGGCCTGTGTGACGACAATTCAAATGACCGGCAGAATGAGTGGTTTTTCGGAGTAGAACGCTAAGCCCCAGCTTGACGCGAATCAGAAAAATGCTGCCGAGCTGGGGCAGCTCGATTCTATTTTTTACTCCCTAAATCCGCTGGGATTTCTCTTCTCCCGTCCCCTAAGGGAGCAGGAGGAAGCTTCTCAAGGGCCCCGCTTCGGGCTGCCGCAAGTGGGTAATTCGAGTTTTTGTTGAGAAAATTTCTAATTGTGCTGGACAACTTAGGAAATGAAGTTCGCCAGTGGCCGCACCAAGTGGGTCGGCATGGGGAAAACTCGGTCGTAGATGCCAGGCGCGACTTCGGTGGCTTGGGCGTAGGCATCGTGGAGCATTTCCAGCTTGGCATCGAGGTTATCGATGTAGTGCAGGGCAAAAGCCTCAGGCGTGCGCGGCAGCACTGGCGAGCCGAAATCGTATTGGCCATGGTGACTGCCGATGAGATGGAGCAGATGGAGGCGAGTCATTTCGGTGGTCGGCTTGAGCGTTTTCCAAGCCTCGGCTTCTGGGCTGGCCAGCAGGTCGTTCCAGAGTTTGTTGACGAGCTCGATGCCGAGCGGGATGTGGCCCAACATTTCGCCGTGAATGCTGTGAATTTGCGCGAAGCCATCGTCAGGGTAGGAATTTTCCCAGAGTTTGCCGCAGTCGTGAAACAGCACCCCAGTGAGAAGTAAGTCGCGATTGAGCTCGGGATAAACTGGGCAAAGCGCAGCGGCACAACGCATCATTTTTGCGACGTGCTCAACGAGACCACCGCGGCGAGCATGATGGTTTTTCTTAGCGGCGGCAGTGCGGCGGAAGCGCTCGCCCATTTGGCTGAGAAAATGCTCGCAGAGCGTGTGCAGGCGTGGATCGCTGAGCGAGGCGCATAGGCTTTGGATTTCGGCGTAGTCAGCAGCTTGCTTAGCGCGAGTTTGAGGATCTCCGGCAAGGAAGTTGGCGATGGCAACTTCATCGAGCTGATGCCAAGTGAGGTGGTTCGGATTGACCCCATAAGTATTTTGGGTCCATTCCGCTTCGAGCCGGACAATCGTTTGCAGCGCAAGTTTTTCCGCCGCCTCGTAGATCGGTGAATCTGACCAGATTTTTAGGGAAAATTGGCCGGTGGAATCGGCGAAAACCAGCTCGAAATAAGGTTTCCCGCCCTTAGTCGAACGGAGGTTGCGGGACTGAAGTTGGGCGTGAATCGCGGCAACGAGCGGAATTTCATCAGACTGTTCTTTGACAGCGGCAATAGTGATCGGGCTCACGTGAGGGAAATGGGGAATGGAAGGTGGATTAAACGTCCGAGAATGGCGGATCCGCTGCTTGCGAGCAACCCTCAACTTGCGACTGGCCACCGCTACTCATGCCTTAACGCCTCGATCGGGTCGAGACCGGCGGCGCGGCGGGCGGGCATGAAACCAAACAGAATTCCGATCCCGGCAGAAAAAATGAAGGCGGTCAGATTGATTTTTGGATCAAACACAAAGGGCGCGCCGACGACTTTGGCGAGGGTCAGGCAGAGACCGTAAGCAAGGACAATTCCGGAAACACCACCCACGCAGGAAAGCGTGATCGCCTCGACCAAAAATTGCAACAAGACCTCGCGTGTACGGGCTCCGATGGCCAAACGGATGCCAATTTCTCGGGTCCGCTCGGTGACCGAAACGAGCATGATATTCATAATCCCGATCCCACCGACCAGCAAACTCACTCCAGCAACTGCTCCGAGCAGGGAGGTCATCACTGCGGTGCTGGAGCTGACCGCATCGGCAATCTGACGGGTGTCGGTCACCGAAAAATTGTTAGGCTGGTTATCATTGAGGTGCCGAAGCTCGCGCATCAACGAGGTAAGGTCGGCGACGATGCTCGCGCTGGGATAGCCATTCTCGCCGGAGAGCATCACTTGGTTGATGTTTTGGTTGGAAAGCTTGCCGTTGAGGCGACGCTGAAGGGTGGTGATCGGGACAATGATATTGTCGTCGAGATCATCGCCCCAGCCGCCTTGACCTTTGATCGCAGTGACCCCGATCACCATCACCGAGGTATTTAGAAGCCGGATTTTTTTGCCGATCGGGTCTTCTGTGCCAAACAACTCCTTGCGGATCGTTTCGCCGATGACACAGACCGCCGCGCCATCCACCAAATTGGGATCATCGAAAAACCGACCTTCCTTAATTTTCCAGTTAGCGATGCCAAAATAAGCAGGAGTCGTTCCTTGAATATCGGTCATTCGCGCATTTTGTAAATAAATGGCTGAGACCGTGGTGTAGGAAAGTGGGGCCGCAGCTTTGATCCCAGGAATTTGATCTTGAATCGAGCTAACATCGGTTTTGCTAAACAGAGTGGCACCGCCGCCGCCCCAACCTTGGCCGGGGCGTAAAACGAGCAAATTGCTGCCGAGATTGGAAATCTGGGATTTCACCATTTCCGTAGCTCCACGACCAAGGGTAACCATCGTGATTACCGCTGCTACCCCGATAACCACTCCCAAGACCGTGAGAAATGCCCGCATCAAGTTACGACGAATTTCGCGGACGGCAATGATGAGTGCGTTAAAAAACATAGAAAATAGCCGACAGAATTTGAATTTATCCAGGACTGTACCGCTGAATTTAGATCATTTAAATTCTCTTTCGGCCCGGAATTGAGTCAGTCATAGTAAATCCGTGTGAACAAGCGTAAGATCGAACCTTATTGTTTCGCAAAGCTCAACTCGCTTCTGAGAAAATGCAACGCCGCCATCACTCTAAATGATACCTTCACCGTGCCACCCTCAAGGGGGCTCTCCCCCCTAGGGGCTAACTTAAGAAAATCCCACATCAAGAAATAGTTACGCCAGCCTTCTGATTGCCGAGTGCCGAGTGATGATTTTTGAATTTTGATGGGCTTGTCATGACACCTCAAATACGGGAAGGAAGACGGATTGATTTTGCGGTCATCATCAGCGTTGTTGAGGCTCTGCCAAATTCCAAAGCAGGCAACCCCATCGCAAACCCATGAATCCGGTCTGGAACCTCTCCAGCGCCAAATGAGGGCGAAGCTCAAAGCGCAGAATCCCGCAAAGACTTCATTCATCAGATGAAGATTTCTCTGAAAGA
>JAYWAR010000208.1:0-1842 GCA_043782285.1 Akkermansiaceae bacterium
TTGTGAAATCGAAACGTGGTGCTGGTCGTCCCATGGCTGGTAGCCGAACGAGGTGTTCAACATCGGTTTGGTCTCCTCACTGTAGCCGTAGCCGGACTCTGGATGCTGCGAAAACACCGGGATTTGGCGGAACAGACGACCGGATGGCAGACCGTAAATAGCGACTCCACCGCTGAATCCGCCTGAAACGACGTTATACATTTCATCGTATTTGCCGGGTGGGACATAGACCTTTTCGGCGGTGCCGCTCTCGACTTTCTGAATCATGCCTTTGGGCTTGCAACTCGTCGTCAGGACGATGCCGGAAATGGCCAGAATGCCGACGAGAGTGTGAGAGATATGTGATTTCATCGTTAGTGTAGATTGGTAGTTTTAGTTTTCTCCGTCATTTCCGCGCATGAATTCGATCACCTTGCGCGTTTCGTCTTGAGTGAGGTTCTGGTTCGGCATGCGGACGAGGCATTGTTCCAACAATTTCTGCGCTTCCTCGTCCTTCTCGAGCATCATGTCCACATTGGTGACCATGTTCATGATCCACTCGGGCTTGCGGCGTTTGGTAACGCCCATCCAACCGGGACCGACGAGTTTGTCGGCAGTCAGTTTGTGGCAAGCGAGGCACTTCATTTCATAGGTGGCCTTGCCATGGGTGACCCACTCTTGGTTGAGTGGATGGGTAAGCGCGATTGCTTTGACTTCGGTTCCGTGGACTTCCGGTTTTCCTTCGAGGATCTCGGACGGCGTCGGGGCGGCTTCGGCGGATTTCTCGGCCTCCTCTTTGGAACTGCAGCCGATGGCGAGGACCGCGCAAAGGGTGATGGGTAGGATCATGTGTTTTCCAGACATGGCGTTGTGAGGTGGGATGGAGTGCCGGGTTTGACAGCGTGACAATGTCGTGACGCCTCGAATCACACGGCGACTGCGTCAACCAATCAAGAAAAAAGCTTCATTAATTCTTTTGTCTGGATTAATGCGCAAGAATACGCAGGATCTGCGCATGTTCCGATACGGTAAATTAGCAAGGCAGGCGGTCTCGGCGATGAGTTATCTCGCGGAGCGCTACAGTCCCGAAGTGGCGTCGATCTCGTCTGCGGAAGTCGGCCGGGTGCGGAATATCCCCACGGCGTTGGCTGCTAAATTGCTGAGCGAGGCGGCTTCGGCCGGGCTGACGAGGGGGGTCACCGGCCCGGGTGGCGGCTATCGGTTAGCCCGCCCGCCGGAGGAAATCCGGCTTGCGGACATCGTGGGAATTTTCGAACGGGAAATCACCGAGTGTCCGTGTCCCTTCGGACCGGGTTGGTGCGGTTCGGGAAACCCTTGCCCACTCCACGACGATTTCCTGAAGTTGGAGGAAAACGGGCGGCGCTTCCTGGTAGAAACCACTCTCGCGGTATTCGTCAAAAAGGTGCCCCAGCCGCGGTGAGGGAATGGCGCCTTACTCCAGAAGTTTCGCGATCACTTGTTGCGCGGAGTAGCCTGTTGCGGCGTTAGAAAGCATGCCGCGGATGCTGTCCAGATCGTCGCCAAGCGTGATGAGCGGTGGCTCGACGATGCCGCGGGCGCGGCGTTGGCCGAGGCCGATAGAGGCACCTAACGAGTTGCAAAGACACGACGAGCCGACTGTGCGGCTTACGTCGCCGCCCTTGGCCGCATAGAGGTCGATAGGCTCGGCGGAACAGCGGAAGCCGACGCTGCCGTAGGATGAATAATGACATTAATGAGGATGCTATTTATCTGATCCACCATCAAATCAAAGAATGTCTCAGTCAGTGGTTGACAGTTGACAGTTATCTAGATTCTTTTTCAATCTATATTACCCCAAAAGTTGTTTTAATTTCTATCATT
>JAYWAR010000209.1:0-1833 GCA_043782285.1 Akkermansiaceae bacterium
AACCTGGCCTGAGCGGGTTACCGCAGGGCTACCACCTTCTGGATTTTCAACCGCGAATGGACGCGAATGCACACGAATGGGATCAGATTTTTGAGGCAAATGGGTCCCTGCTCAGCCATTTCAGTTAGGAACTCCATCTTGATCCTCAAAATTCGCGTCTATTTGCGTCCATTCGCGGTTAGCATTCTCATAATCAGCTCGCCCTAGTGCTGCCGGGCTTTCCCTTGCAGGTCAGCGCCACCACTGCTAGAAGCAAGGCATGAATTGGAAAATGCTCGGAATTCCGCTGGCCGCCCTGCTGATGGCGATCTGCCACGGGGCGGAAACCATGACATACCATTTTGCCAGTGAGCCAGTCCTTCCCACCCGCGCGTTAGACTGCCCCTTATTGAAAGTGGCTCCGGCTGCCACTCCATTCGTGGCCGTCGGCGACGAGATCCATGATCTCACCGAAGTTTTGCGGAACGCGAAGGTTCCGTTAGTCGGCGGTTGGGCAGTGTGGAATCAAACGCAGCGACTGTTGGTAGCGCACGCTGGGATCTTGGACCAATGGCGGATTGCACAACTGAGCGGGTTTCGTGGGCAAATATGCCATACTAAGGTGACCCTCGACTGGATTCGTTCCGAAAAGCCTGCGGCTTCAACCCAAGAGAATGATCCTGTCTTTGCCTCGGTGGGCCTCTTGAGCAAATCGGCGACGAAATCCACCGCTTCCAGTCATGTGGTGGATCCCAGCGGCGCTTGGTCCTTTTCCGTGGAAGGCGAATCGATGATCGGCGAAACAAACTTTATCGACAGCCGATTCGAGGTCGCTTGGACAGGACCAGACGGAGACAGCACCCAACATGGCGACTTCACGACCCATGTTTGCATGACGGATGGAAACACCGTGCCCTTGGCATCCTGGTATGTCGCCGGTCATGGCCCCGCGTGGCGAGTGACCACCAAAGGGGAAATCCTGCTCGCCGATGGAACCGCCTGGCGCGAAGCCCTCCTCCGGCAGGTCGGCGACAAGGCCGAGGTCTGGGTGGAATCCACTGCTGAATCGAACTCGAAAGAGTTCCGCGAGTTGCCATCCGCAGGAGATCGCAAACTACTAACAAAGGCACTCGGGCGTGAGGTGATCCGGGCTTTGGGGGGAATGTCAACGGAGCAAAATAGCGCTATCGATCCATTTGCTGAACCACCAAATCCGTCCCCCGAGCTGCTGCCCGATTTGCCTGACTTGGTGATTCCGGCGAACCTCGGGGATATTCTGAGCGGGTCTTTGCTCGATTTGCGGACGGTCATCACGGCCGCTGGAATTCCCCTCGGAACGGACGATTTCGTCGCTTACGATCCGCTTGCCGAAAGGCTTGTTGTTTACTGCAAGGAACAGAAAACCCTAGAGATGCTGGAGGCGCTATTTATGGTGATGTGTTGTCGCGGCATCCCTACAAACGTCGAATGTGCGGTCTGGTTGGCCGACGGAGCGGCACTCGAGTCGCCATGGACACGCCTGTCGTTGCTGGTCAGATCTGGAATGGGATCAAAGTTTAAATTATGCGATGCGAAGGACCAACCGATCACCACCTTCGACGTGGAGCTGATAGTCGGTTCTGAAATGGCGATCATGGACTTGCGCTACGATTTCAATGTCCATGTGCAACAGCAAACCACGAATCTAGAGTGGCAAAGTCGGACAGCCGTGACCTTGTCTAACGGCATCCCATTACTAACAGATGCGACCAAACTACCGGACGGTCGCAGCTTGAAACAAGGCCTTCGCGCAACGGTCGTGAAGTGAGGGCTGGGTTTACCTTGCTGGCGCTCGATAAGTGAATGGCCCCTATG
>JAYWAR010000210.1:0-1827 GCA_043782285.1 Akkermansiaceae bacterium
CCCCTCCAATTCTGCAAAGAAAACCACTCAAATGGTTGTATCGCGACCTCCGATGTTTTCTACCCAATGGCCCCGCAGTTTTTACTGCTAGGCCCCACCATCGCCAAGTCCTTCATGGTGCCGTTCATGAATTACGCCAACAGCGAGCGTTGGAAATTCCCATTCGCCCCGCACGACCTTGGCACCTATCCACTCGCAAACGGACAAGTCTATGGCGGCGGCGAAAAGACCGACAAAGATCAAATGCCGGTCGAAGAAAGTGGCAATCTGATCATCCTGTTCGCAGCGATCGCCCAAATGGAAGGCAACCCCGATTTCGCCAGCCTCTATTGGAAGCGCCTGACTCAATGGGCTAACTACCTCAAGGAAAAAGGTTTCGATCCTGAAAACCAGCTTTGCACCGATGACTTTTCCGGGCATCTCGCCCACAACGTCAATCTCAGCGTCAAAGCCATCTGCGGTCTCGGTGCCTTTGCCAAGCTTTGCCAAATGCGTGGTGACTCGGCCATGGCCACAGAATACGCGAGCATTGCTCACGAGTTTGCCCAGCGCTGGATCAAAGAGGCCAAAGATGGCGACCACTACCGCCTCGCCTTCGACCGCCCCGGTACTTGGAGCCAAAAATATAATCTGATCTGGGACAAAATCCTCGATCTGAAGCTTTTTCCCGCTGAAGTCTTCCGCACCGAAATGAACTTCTATTTGAAAACTCAAAATCCCTACGGTCTCCCACTCGACAATCGTGCCACTTATACCAAGCTCGATTGGACCTTATGGAGCGCCACTCTCACCGGTGAGCAAAAAGACTTCGAAGCAATCGTTGCCCCGGTCTTTTGCTTTCTGAACGAAACCCCAGATCGTTCGCCAATGACCGATTGGTACGAAACCAAAAGTGCTCGCAAGACTGGCTTCACCGCCCGCTCCGTCGTCGGTGGCGTCTTTGCCAAAGCTCTCTACAACCCCACCCTCTGGAAAAAATATTCTAACGGTGACCTCACTAAATCAAAAAATTGGGCTCCCATGCCGAGTGAATAAATGATTTCCCCTACGATTTCCACCCTTCCGCGCAATTGCCCGATCGACCACTTGATCCACCTTACCCCGTGAGCTTACCGGTTTTTGAAATTGAACAACCGCTGTTAGCTGCGATCGGCAACTCACGCGCCCGCGTGCTGCTCAAAGCGCCGACCGGCTCAGGGAAATCCACGGCCGTACCGGGGATGCTCGCAGATTCTGGAATGATCGGCCAGATTCTGGTAATCGAGCCACGGCGGATGGCAGCGCGGCTGTTAGCAGGCTGGGTTGCCAAACAACGGCGAGCGACCCTCGGCAACGAAGTCGGCTACGCGGTGCGCTTCGACACCAAATACCGCAACGACACACAGATCATTTACCTAACCGACGGCGTTTTTCAACGCTGGATTCAAGACGATCCGACCCTCACCGGGGTAGCGGCAGTGGTGTTTGACGAGTTCCATGAGCGGCGTTTGGCGGTGGACATCGCTCTGGCCCGCTGCCTCGATTTACAAGAAAGCCAACGCCCAGATTTACGAGTGGTGGTGATGTCCGCCACCTTAGAAACAGCGGGACTGGCAGACTATCTCGCACCAGCTGTGTCACTCGAAGCCGGTGGTCGGATGTATCCGGTGGAGGTACTCTATCGGGCAGAGCGGCCACCGGTGAATGAGCGCGGCGGCGGCCCTCCTCGCGAAACTCCAATCTGGGAAAAAATGCTCAAAGTCTGCTGCGAGGCGCTGGCACTGCCTGAGCCCGGAAACATCCTGATGTTTCTACCCGGCACCCACGAGATCCGGCGGACCATCGAGC
>JAYWAR010000211.1:0-14228 GCA_043782285.1 Akkermansiaceae bacterium
ATCCGCAAAATCGTCTTCATCCCAGGGAAAATTTTCAACATTGTCGCCAACTGAGCGGTTGGTGTCAGCTTGACTCGGCCTTGCATCGCAAGGCTGGACTTATTACACCCACAGACTGTGGCAAGCGAGTCTCCTGAAAATCACCCCAAACGCTGGAAATGGCGGGCCGAATGGCTTGGCCAAACTGGGCTTGAAAAGCTGGTGGGACTGCTTCCGGGGCCACTGGCATTTCACCTCGGCAGCGCCCTAGGTGGGCTCGCTTGGTATGGGATGCGGTTCCGCCGCCAGGTGGTTTTGCGAAACCTCCGGATTGCTTTCTATGGCGAGTACGATCTGCCCACCCTGCGACGGATGGCGCGCCAAACTTTCCGCCGAAGCGGTGCCAACTTACTCTCCGCCCTCCACTCGACCCATCTTTCCGCCGCTGAGATCGACGCCCTAGTCACCGAAGAAAACCCACAATTGCTGGTCGCGGCTCTCAGCCGCAGCCCCGGGTTGATGCTGATGCCCTCGCACATGGGCAATTGGGAAGTCCTCAGCCGGATCAATCTCAAATTCCCTCTCGGCCACAAAATTGGCGCATTTTATCGCCCGCTGAATAACCCGATCCTCGACGCCCGGGTGCTGGCACAGCGGCAACTCGAGGGGACTCGCCTGTTTTCCAAGCGCGACAGCTTCCACTACGTCACGGGATTTCTCCGCGAGGGCGGGATTCTGGGGATTTTGGCTGACCAGCGCGTCGGCAGACAAGGCGAGTTGGTGCGTTTTTTCGGGCGTTTGACTCGCGCCAGTCCGCTGCCCAGCCTGATGGCTCGTCGCAGCAAATGCGAGGTGTTGACGATGTCGCTGCTGACCGAGTCTCCCGGCAGGTGGAAGGTGCGTTATCACCCGGTGAGCCCGCCGACCAAGACGGTTGAATGCATGGAGGCGATTGAACGGGCGATGAAGGCCAGCCCACTCGATGTCTTCTGGCTTCAAGATCGCTGGAAAGTTTATATCAATCGCCGATACACCATCCGCGACTGGCTTGGGCCAGAGATGCTTGGCACAGGTAAGCCGCACCGTGCATTGCTGTGGTTGCCGGGAACGCCAAGCTCGTGGCAATTGCCAGAAGCTTGGACCCACCCCGATGTGATTTATGAAATCGTGCTCACCCTTGGCCAAGCTTTACCCACTTGGCTTACCGGCTCAGAACGAATCCATCGCGCTCCGGCAGTAACCAAACGGCGTGCGCTGCAAAAAATCATCGCGACCTTCGATTTAGCGGCGGCACTGCCAATCGACTATATCCTAACTTGTCATGCGATCGAGCCGCTGAAACAAGCGGCGAGTCGCGAGTCAATCACGTTAATCTCACTCTCCTCACCGCCCTGAGCATGCAACAATCTGTAATTATCAGTACCTATAACCAGCCGGCTTGGCTGGCTAAAGTTCTTTGCGGCTATTTGGAGCAAACCTTTAAAGATTTTGAATTGCTGATTGCCGATGATGGCTCCGACTCACGCACCGCTGAGGTGATTGCAAACTTCCAACAGATCGCGGACTTTCCGGTGAAGCACATCTGGCATCCCGATGAAGGATTTCAAAAGTGTGCGATCTTAAATAAGGCGACGCTTTCAGCCAGCGCGGATTACCTCATTTTCACCGATGGCGATTGTGTTCCAAGAAAAGATTTTTTGGCCACTCATGCTCGGTTCGCACAGCCGAGGGTTTTCCTGTCTGGAAGTTATAATAAGTTATCACTCGAGTTGAGTCTTACGCTTGATGCCGCTGACATCGCAAGCGGCCGAGCATTTTCAATTTCATGGTTGCGCAAGCGAGGGCTGAGAGGGTTTTCTCAATTCATGAGACTTGGTGCTAGCGATCGCCAAGCGGCAATTCTGGATCGGATCTCACCGACCAAGGCGACTTGGAATGGCCATGGCTCTTCCACTTGGAAACAGAATCTGCTCGAAGTAAACGGCCACAATGAAGACATGAAATATGGCGGCGAGGATCGCGAGCTTGGCGAGCGATTGATGAATTTAGGACTGCGCGGCAAACGGATTCGCTACCGCGCGATCTTGTTGCACCTCGACCACCAGCGAGCCTATAAGACTCAAGCAGAGCTAGAAAAAAACCGCGCGATCCGCAGCACCGTGATCGCCAGTGGCAGCACTTGGTGCGCAAATGGAATCCTCAAACAGCCCTGCCCCTGATGATTCACCTTGGCAAAGCCTTGGAAGCCGCCGCGCGTAAAATCAGGCCTTACTTGATTCCGGCCCATCGTCGCGGCTATCGGAATTTAGTCGCCCGGGGACTTCGCCAACGCCAACCTCACCAACAGATCGTTTGTCTTGATTTCGCCAATCACGCGATCGATGCGGTTGGCGGCCGTTACTATTTCAGCTTGGTGAGAGAGCTGATTGATGCCGGATATTTCCCGGTTTTCATCGCCCGGCGGGCGACGCTTTCAACCTTTGCCAGCAGCCCGCTTAAAGCACAATTACTCGACGAGCGGCTGGGAGTCATCTCCTCGTTAGACAAACTGCAAGAGCCGTATTTCCTCATCACCGACCGCGCTCAACCCAGGCCTGCTTATGCCGAGAAAATCGTGGTGGTCAATTATGAGTGGCGAGTGTGCCGCAACGCTGACGAGATTGCATTTCCCTTTTTTGTCCATCCGGGACTTGCTCTAACACTTGAAACTACCCTCCCACCTGAGCCAGCCTCATCCCGTCCGGCACGCTTATTTTTTGGGGGCAACACCGAGGATCGCAAATACGACAAGGACGTCATTCGCGAGGTCTATGGGATGCTTTCAAGGCGTGAAATGTTGGCAACGGCGATGACGACGATTGCTCCCGAGAAAATCTTTAAGCCCGCCAACGCGGCGGAATGGCTCGAGCCGAGTGAATTTCACTTTTTTGGGTTATGTGAAACTCAACATTGCAAAATCCCACAAGACCGCTGGTTAGAAGCGCTCACTCAAGCAGATTTCTTTCTCGCTTGCCCCGGCGTTGGCATGCCGCTCTGCCATAATCTGATCGAAGCGATGGCGGTCGGCAGCATTCCAATTCTACAATACGCCGACTACCTTTCGCCGCCGCTGCAAGATCAAGTCAATTGCCTCACCTTTGACGATGTGCAAAGCCTAGGCGCAGTGCTGCAGCAACTATTTGCCATGAGTGACGTGGAAATTACGACACTGCGCGCCCATGTCCGAGCCTATTTTGCAGAACATCTTGCACCTGGCCGTTTCGCCCAGCGACTCTTCAGTGGCGAGTCGCGCCGCTGCGTTCTGCTTCTTAATGATTACCGTGTCCCCCGATGACGAGCCTCATGTCCACACCACGCCCCACGCTGCACATCGTCTCTAATGCTGATGCTCGCTTTTTTCCCGGTCTCGCTGTGGCCGTTGCTTCCGCCGTCGCCGCTGCATCAGGTAAGTATAACTATCATTTTTTCATTTTGGACGGAGGCATTCCAACAGAATCTCTCAGTCAATTAAGGACGACTATTGCCTCGATAGCTTCTAAAAAAAGCATTCGCGTCACTTTGGAACCACTCGAAATCGACCAAGGTCGACTGATGAATTTGCCTGCGCTGCGGGGCTCTGCCATGACTTATGCCAAGTTACTTTTGCCGGAAGCCCTACCTCATTTAGATTCTGTTATCTATTTGGATGCCGATGTTCTTTGCTTCACGGGAATTGAGGCGATTCAAACTTTACCTGATACATCTCAATCTTGGTTGCTTGCCGGTGCCCGAGATCACATCAAAATCATCGGCAGAGATTGCCCGTGGAATCAGCAAATTTCTAAAGTTGAACAAAATTTTCCTTATATTAATGCCGGAATGATGTGGATGAACCTCAAACAACTGAGAAAATTAAAACCTGAAAATTTTGGAACAACCTCACCACTTTCGCTTTTGGATTTAGCTGCACAATTGTTGCAAAAAACATCCAAGATTAAAAACTTCCGGCATGACCAAACTTTATTAAATTTTCTTTGCCGTGGCCGTATATTTATCCTGCCAGATACCCTCAACCACCGCACTGCGATCGGCTCCAGTCGGCTCCTCTGCGAAGGAAATCTTGATTTCAACCTTCATTACATTGGCTCGCCCAAGCCATGGCTTGGGGACCCGAAAACCCACAACTGGCTGGCTCATTGCCTGTGGCATCAGGCGCGAGCGTTGCTCTTTCCTGCATTGCCAGAGAAAATCTGCCCCCCACCCGCAAATCTCAGTATAATCCGCCGCAAGAGCGTTTTGTATCGCTTGCTGAATCGCCAGCGTGCCGCTCATTATCGCAGTGATCTGCTCGCCCTCTCCGATCCGGGCGGAGTGATCGCGAACGCAAAAATCCACTGGCAAGCCACCATAAACGGATGACAGCACTGGCAACATGGTTAGGAAATGGCCGGAAGGATCACCTCGGTTGGCGATCTCGCCTAAATCGCAGCGTGGGTGATCCTTCAAGTCCGCTGAGCCGGATCGCGAGACGGTTGATTTGGCCTCGTCGGCTCAAACACATGCGCTATCTTGCGCCTAACATCACGTTCCACACGGATGCCTATCGCCGCTTCAGCCTTCACAAAGACGGGCAATTTTTAGCGAAATCTAATTTATTGTGCGAATTGCTTCCGGCTCTTAAAATGCCTACAAGCATCGTCGCCACCGGACCATCTGCGCATGATTATCCATGGCACCGCTTCAAGTCTGGCGAGAGATTTCTAATTGCGGTGAATGGTGCGCCAACGATGCTTCAAGGTTTAGGGATTGTTCCTGATTTACTGGTTGTGACCGACCGCGAATTTGCGCTGACCGGCGCACGGCATCTCGAAGCTGCGATAAATGTGCCACTCGCGATCGAATTTCTAGCAGCGGCCGCTTTAGCTTCAATCGCACCCCACCTTTTAATCGATCGGCCATTCGTGATTCTCGAGAGGGTTAATATGTGGCACGGCTTGCCGAGCCTTCATCTCCGCCACCTCAAGCAACTGAATGAAAAATCTCAAGTGCCATTTATCTTCCCCAGTTTGCCAGAATCTAAATGCTGTATCGGCTGGAGTCATCGTCCGGAATTAGGTTTTTTCCCGGGACGAACAGTAGTTTTCGCCGCACTCCAAGTCGCAATCGGCCGCGGTGCCTCAGACTTGGAAATCATCGGAATGGATTTGAGTGGCAGTGGAAGGTCCTACTCCGAGGGCCCCACGAAACGCCCCACTCAGCTTCAAGAGCACTACGAGTCATTTATTCTTCCCTCTTTCCGAGTCATGCAGCTTGCTCTCGCCGGCAAGAATCTAGTGCTGAAAAATCATTCTTCCGTGTGCCCACTTCCTCCTGAAATTTTCGGGGATTTTTCCTCCGCTCTCTAACCTAAGCGAAATTCCGCCACTTATTTCCTCAAGGCCTGTAAACTGATTATTTAAAAGATGCAAATGCCCCCAACCCGGCAGTCCTTGCGTCACTCAAGTCCCCAGAAAAATGGCGCGGAGCGGATTGTTGGCACTCTGCACCTGGCCGGATCGCTTACCAATCGATGTTCTCGCCGCGCGAGTCGATGTGGGTGAAATTCCAATAACCGCCGATGCCGCCGCGGAACAAACCGCGGGCGCGTAGGTTGCGGGCGGTGGCAGTGACTTGAGATGCCCGCATCGGAAATTTAATGTCCACCGCGACGTTTGCTTGGTGCCATGAACCGACTTTCGCACCTTCGCAGTGGGCATTGTAAGCCGGACAACGGTAGGCAGAAATAATTTCCACCTCTTTGACATTCATTTCGAGAGCGATCCGGTCAGCCACTCGCAGAGTGTAACCCATCCGGGTCCACCAAGTTTTCGGTGGCAAGGTATTCCAAATCAGGCCTTTTGATTTCGCATGGGCTTGAATCACCTGCTTCGGGCAAATACTTTGCAGCCGCAGTCCCGTCAGGTAACGGCTGTACTCAGGCAACAAGGTCCCTTGGTGATGAACCCATTCTTCCGGCAATTCATCGCCTACCACCGCTCCGGAAGTCAAAAATGGATTAAATCGTGGCTCAGTCGCGACGATCACTTTGGGGCAAGCTGCGCTGGTGGAGGCACTCGCCATCGCCGCAGAACCGATTAGCCCAAGACTGGCCAAGCCGAGAGTTCCCAGCACCTTGCGGCGGTCGGTCACGGCGAGTGAGTGAGTTTTTTCAGAAAAAAGCATGAAACAACGGAAAATTTGAACTGGAAGCGGCCTGTCAAGCTGGTGGCAAGTGATAGGGTGGAACGCATCATTCTAGGAATTCCCGGGCACCCAAGCAGACGAGAGATTCACCGCAAGCAAAAAAGCCCCGATCTTGCGAACTCGTCCACTCGTGCCAGTTAAATTGCGCTCCAATCCAATTTTGAAGGACTTGTGTGATAATTGGAATAATTCTTGATATTAGCAGCTGCAAACTTAGGTTGCCGCCGTGATGCTCAGCAAAACTCCAGAAATTTCAGCCGAAATCGAGATTCCCGAGGAAATCTCCGGTCTGCGAATGACGCGTCAGCGCCAGGAAGTTTACCGGACCCTCCAGCAACAGCGCAATCACCCGACCGCCAACGACGTTTTTATGCGAGTTAAAGATCGTCTGCCCAATATTTCGTTGGCAACGGTTTACAACTGCCTCGAAGCGCTGGTTCAGCACGGCATCATCCGCCAAGTCAATTTCGAGCGGGAATCCTCACGCTACTGCTCAAACCTCAGCGAACACGGTCACTTCCACGACCAGCTGACTGGCGTGATTCATGACATCGATTTCAAACCCGGCGTCAAACTGGCAGACCTGCTTAAATTACCACCCGGCGCCGTCATCGACGACGTCGAGATTACTCTCCGCGGTAAACTCATCACCGCCTGATCATC
Source organism: Akkermansiaceae bacterium (assembly GCA_043782285.1). Taxonomy (GTDB): domain Bacteria; phylum Verrucomicrobiota; class Verrucomicrobiia; order Verrucomicrobiales; family Akkermansiaceae; genus Luteolibacter. Next base: position 6,865 of record JAYWAR010000211.1, read on the forward strand.
ATTTTCTCATCACCTTTCCACTCATGAGCCTGCATATCCAAGACCTCCACGCGACCCTCGAAGACGGCACCGAAATCCTCAAAGGCGTCAACCTCGACATCCCGAAGGGCGAAATCCACGCGATCATGGGACCGAACGGTTCCGGCAAATCGACCCTCTCCAAGGTGATCGCTGGCCACGAAGGCTACGTCGTCACCGCTGGCTCGGTGACCCAAGATGGCCAAGAGATCCTCGCCCAGTCGGTCGATGAGCGCTCACGCAACGGGATTTTTCTCGCCTTCCAATACCCGTCGGAAGTTCCCGGCGTGTCGAATGCCAATTTCATCCGTGCGGCACTCCAAGCCCGCTTGCCAAAGGGCCAAGACATCGACGCCGTCGCCTATTACAAGAACCTCTATTCGAAAATGGACATCTTGGAAATGGATCGCAAATTCACCGCCCGCGCCGTCAATGAAGGTTTCTCGGGTGGCGAAAAAAAGCGCAACGAGATCCTCCAAATGATGATGCTCGAACCCGCTTACTGCATCCTCGACGAAACCGACTCCGGCCTCGACATCGACGCGCTCAAAATCGTCGCTAAGGGCGTCAATGCGATGCGCTCCGCCGCTCGCGGCATGCTTTTAATCACTCACTACCAACGCCTGCTCGACTACATCAAGCCCGACTACGTCCACGTCATGGCGGAAGGTAAAATCGTCCGCTCCGGCGGCCCCGAACTCGCCCTGGAACTTGAAAAAGACGGTTACGAATTTCTCAAAGAACCCGCGCTCGCTTGATTCTTCACTGATCACTGATCACTACTTCCCATGTCCTACGACACCACCGACGTTCTTGACCACGAAACCCGCGAAGCGATCGACATCGACCGCACCAAGGGCGATTTCACCTTCCCGGAGCGCAATAAATTCGACGCCGGCCGCGGGCTAAGCTCGAAGACCGTGGACTACATTTCCGACGTCAAAAATGACCCGGATTGGGTGCGCGAATTCCGCCACAAGGCGCTCAAAGTGTTCCAAGACAAGCCGATGCCCACCAACTGGGCGACCCATGATCTGGATGCCATCGACTTCGACGTCATTCGCTACTACCTCTCCGACGGCGAAAAACCCAAACGCTCGTGGGACGACGTCCCGGCTGACGTTTTAGAAACCTTCGAGCGCCTCGGCATTCCCCAACAAGAACGCGCCTTCCTCGCTGGCGTGGAAGCCCAGTTCGACTCGGAAGCCGCTTATTCCAACGTCAAGGAGGAGCTCACCAAACAAGGGGTCATTTTCTGCAATTCCGCGGAAGGACTCAAGGAGCACGAAGAAATTTTCCGGCCGTGGTTCGGCAAAGTCATCCCCACCGGCGACAACAAGTTTTCCGCGCTCAACTCCGCAGTCTTCTCGGGCGGCTCGTTTATTTACATTCCAAAAGGCTTAAAACTCAAACAACCGCTGCAAGCGTATTTCCGGATCAACTCGGAAAACTTCGGCCAGTTTGAACGCACCCTGATCATCGCCGACGAGGGCTCGGAGCTGATGTATATGGAAGGCTGCACCGCCCCAAAGTTCGAAACCGCCACCCTGCACTCCGCCGTGGTTGAACTCGTCGCCCTCAAAGGCGCGAAGATCCAATACGTCACGGTTCAAAATTGGTCGTCCAACGTTTTCAACCTCGTCACCAAGCGCGGCATCGCGATGGAAGACGCCGAGGTTCGTTGGATCGACTGCAACATCGGCTCACGCCTCACCATGAAATATCCCGGCGTCATCATGAAGGGCAAACGCGCCCGCGGCGAAGTGATTTCCATCGCCCTCGCCAACACCGGCCAGCACCAAGACACCGGCGCAAAAATGATCCACGCCGCCGATGACACCACTTCCAATGTCGTTTCCAAGTCGATCTCGGTCGGCGAAGGACGCTCGACTTATCGCGGCCAAGTCCACATTCCAAAGCATCTCAAAGGCTGTAAAAATAACACCGAGTGCGACGCCCTGCTGATCAACAGCCACAGCCGCACCGACACCTACCCCGCCATCACCGTCAAGGGCAACCGCCACGCCACCCAGCACGAAGCCTCCGTCAGCCAAGTCTCCGAAGACATGCTCTTCTACATGCAACAGCGCGGCCTCAACCAAGGCCAAGCGATGTCGCTCGCCGTCAACGGCTTCATCAACGACCTCGTCCGCGAGTTCCCGATGGAATACTCGGTGGAACTCAAGCGCCTGATTGATTTAGAAATGGAAGGGAGCGTCGGCTAGAGATTCTTGCGCGTAAAATGGACGTGCTCCTTCAAAACCTCACGATCCAAATCGGCACACTTTGTCTTTTGTCTAAATGCCAACAGTTTTCATCCAAAATGGTTTTCGCTTCTTCTTTTATAGTAACGAGCACACTCCGATTCACATTCATGTTCGTAACAGTAATGGAGAAGCTGTATTTGAGATCCAAGAAAATGTTATACTGCGAGAATCTGTTGGACTTAAAACCCAAGAGCTGAACACGGCGGAGTGCTTGGCAGAGGAACATAAAAAACTAATTGTTCAAAAATGGCATGAGTACTTTGATTGATACACCAAAAACCGCTCGATACGAGTCGGGTCAAATCGTGATCAAAATGGCAAGTGGCAGAGCCATTCGCTTTCCGATTGATCAAAGTCCTCGTTTAAAAGGCGGCTCCATTGAGCAACTTTCGGAGATTGAGCTTTCTCCGTTTGGCCTACACTGGCCGCAACTCGATGAGGATCTTTCTGTTCGCGGTATTTTCGCTGGGACGATTCATCAAATACCATGAAACCAAATTCAACGGGTGAAAAGACGACGATTATTTTCTAAGCGACCTTGAAACACTCGAACGACTCACCGACTCCTTGCCCTTTCCCACATGACCACTCTCGAAATGCCATCCCTTCTCGAAACCGCCCCGGAAACCCCGGCCTATTTACCCGCTTGGTTCGCCGCCCGCCAGCAAGCCGCTTGGCAGCGTTTCCTCGCCACTCCCGCGCCAAAACGCGGCGATGAAACTTGGCGTTTCTCCAGCATCAAGCAGCTCGATTTTTCCAGCTTCCAGAAAAATCCGGTAAGCGGGGTCCATGATTTGATTGCCCGCTCAACTGGCCTCGAAGCACCCGTCTCGAAATTCATTTTCGTCAATGACGAGCTGATCCACGTCGAGTCGCATTTGCCTGAAGGCGTGATCTGCCTGCCGCTTGCGGAAGCTTTGGTCTCCCACAGCGATCTGGTGCAAGCGCATTTCATGAAGCAGGAAACCCGTCTCGGCTCCGCCAAGTTCGCCGCCTTGCATGAAGCTTCTCTGACCAACGGTCTGTTCGTCCATGTGTCGGATAAAATCGAGGTTGAAGGCACGATCGAAATTCACCACTGGCTCGCCGGTGAAAATACCGTCATTTTCCCGCACACTTTGATCGTCACCGGCACCCACTCAAAGGTCCGCGTCGTCGATATTTTCCGCTCGGCGGAGGATTCGCAACCCGGCCTCGCGATCACCTTCAACGACCTCTGCGCCGGCAAAAACTCGCAGCTCGATTACGTCGCCATCCAAGCCTTCAACCAGGTCACTCGCGTTATTCAAATCAACGAAACTTCCGCCGCCCGCGATGCCTCCACCACCGGATTGATTCTCAACACCGGCGCAGCTTGGGCCCGCAACGAATCGCTCTCCCGCCTCGAAGGCCCCGGCTCGCGCTCAGACATGCTCTCGGTTTCCATCCCCGCTCACCAACAGGAATACGACCAGCGCACCTTCCAACACCACGTTTCAGAAGGTGCCTACTCGGACCTACTCTACAAAAATTCGCTCTACGATGACGCCCGCACAATCTTTTCGGGCCTGATCTTCGTCGATCAAAACGCGCATCACACCGATGCCTATCAGACTTGCCGCAACTTGCTGATGAGCGACATTTGCGAGGCAAACTCGATGCCGGGCCTCGAAATCAACGCCGACCAAGTGAAGTGCTCCCACGGCAGCACTTCCTCCCAAATCAGTGACGAAGAAATCTTCTACCTCCGCGCCCGTGGTATCGATCCCGGCAACGCCCGCCAGCTCATCGCCCGCGGCTTCTCGGTGGACGTCGTGGAGCGCCTCAACAACCCCGCCATCGAAGAATTGCTGCTGAAATTCATCGACGCAAAATTTGCTGAAATCGCTCTCGATTAGCTTGCCCGACAATCGCGGCGAGGGATTTTTCCGGGTAAATCTACCAAAAAAACCCGCGCTGCAAAAAGCTTGCACAAACCAAAATCCACCCCTAATTCCTGCGCCTATGTCCTCTGAAACGACTCTCATTCTGTTCAAGCCCGATGCGATTTCCAAAAACATCAGCGGCCAAGTGCTTGCCCGCTTCCAAGCCGAAGGCTTCGTCATTCGCGGCATCAAAATGATGCTCCTCAGCGATGAAATCCTCGCCGAGCACTACTCCCACATCGCCGATAAACCCTTTTTTCCTTCCGTCCGTAGCTTCATGCAGGAAACGCCGGTCATTGCTCTGGCGCTCGAAGGAGAAAACGTCATCACCCGCGTCCGCGATCTACTCGGCCCCACCGATTCGATGATCGCTGCCACCGGTACCATCCGCGGTGATTTCGGCTTCAAAGATGCTGACGCCAAAATGCGCAACGTCTGCCACGCCTCCGATTCGCCCGAGGCCGCTCAAGACGAACTGAAGCGCTTCTTCAAAGACTCCGAAATTTTCGCTTACTGAGATGCAAGTCGAACGGGTCAAGTATGTTATCTGGGCCGCCGATTTGGCGCGGGCGACCCGTTTCTACCAACAAGTTTTCGGCGCAGAGCTAACCCGAAGCTCCAGCGTCATGAATGAGCTTGAGCTCGCCGGTGCCATCATCGGCATCCACGGCGGCGGCGAAGGACAACGCACTTGGACCGGCATCAGCATTCAGATCTCAAATGTCGTCACCGCCGCCGCAGAAGTGCTCGCCCACGGCGGTGGCTTGGTCCGTGAGCCCCAAGAGGAAGATGGCGAGCCTCCCCATTTAGCGATGTGTTTTGATCCCGAAGGCAATGAATTCATGCTGATCCGAAAACGCTGAAGCTTCGCGCCAGCGTCCTATTGCTGGTCCTTCTCCACAAGTCACGCCGGACAGAATGTCCGCCGCCCGCCCATGACAGAGGGACAGGCCTTTTGTCATGGGCCTTTTGTCATGTTCCGAAATCGAAGAAAGGAACCACGAATGAACACCAATAGACATTCATGACAAAAGGCCTGTCCCTCTATCATGTGCTCCTACAGGCCAAGAAACACTTCGACGCCCACATCATCGAGGACGGCTTTTTCGGGCAGGAAATCAACCACACCACCTACAACTTGGCGCGGATGAACATGTTCCTGCACAACATCAACTACGACAAATTCAACATCCAGCTCGGCAACACCCTCACCGATCCGCACTTCCTCGGCGACAAGCCCTTCGATGCCATCGTTTCCAATCCGCCTTACTCCATCAAATGGAAAGGCAGCGATGACCCGACGCTCATCAACGACGACCGCTTTGCCCCCGCCGGTGTCCTCGCCCCCAAGTCCAAGGCCGACTTCGCCTTCGTCCTCCACGCCCTAAGCTACCTTTCTGCCAAAGGCCGCGCCGCGATTGTCTGCTTCCCCGGCATCTTCTACCGCGGCGGTGCCGAGCAAAAAATCCGCCAGTATCTCATTGATAACAATTATGTAGAAACGGTCATCTCCCTCGCGCCTAACCTCTTCTTCGGCACCACCATCGCGGTCACCATCCTCGTACTCTCGAAACACAAACCCGACACTCGCACCCAGTTCATCGATGCCAGCGGCCTCTTCAAAAAGGAAACCAACAACAACGTCCTAACCGATGAGCACATCGACCGCATCATGGAGGTCTTCGACACCAAGGAAAACGTCCCCCACTTCGCTGCCGCCGTGGATCTCATCACAGTCGCCGGGAAGGACTACAACCTCTCCGTCAGCACCTACGTCGAAGCGAAAGACAACCGCGAAGTCGTGGACATTGGCGAGCTGAACGCGGAACTAGCCACCACCGTCGCCAAGATCGACCGCTTACGGGCGGACATCGATGCCATCGTGGCGGAAATAGAACAGTGAAGAAACCACGAATGAACACCAATAAACACGAATTAGAAATTAGAGTAACGTTTCAAAGTTTGATTCACTTCTTCAAACTGATTCGTGAAAATTCGTGTCCATTCGTGGTTAAAACACAGGAAGGAGGGCACGCATGAGCAAAAACCGAAAAATCCAAGTCAAGAAGACCGAAATTTCCGTCATCATCAAGGACGAGACGGACTACATCAGTCTCACGGACATGACCAAAGGCTTCGATGAGGGCAGCGGGTTGATTGGAAAATGGATCACCAACAAGAACACCCTCGAATATCTGGGCACTTGGGAGCGCATCAGCAATCCCGCATTCAATTACCCTGAATTCGGGGTAATTGAAAAAAATGCCGGCGTGAACCGCTTCATCATGTCCGCCGGTCAATGGATCGAGCGGACGGCTGCCGTGGGCATTCTGGTCAAAGCTGGAGTTAGCTACTACTACGAGGGCTACACCACCTTCAAAACCGAGGAACTATGATATGAGCGATGTGATCCTTTACACCACAGACGACGGGAAAACCCAAATCGACTTGCGGCTACAAGACGGCACCGTTTGGCTTTCCCAACTTCAAATCGCCGAGCTTTTCCAGACCTCGAAACACAATGTTTCCATTCACACCAAGAACATCTTCGAAGATGGAGAGCTCACCAAGGCGGCAACTGTTAAAGAATCCTTAACAGTTCAAACGGAGGGCACACGCGAGGTTCAACGCACCATTGAACTCTACAATCTTGATCTCATCCTTGCAGTCGGTTACCGCGTCCGCTCCGCCCGGGGGGTGGAATTCCGGCGCTACGCCTCCACCATTCTCAAGGAATACCTCGAAAAAGGTTTCGCCATGAATGACGAGCGCCTGAAAAATCTCGGCGGCGGCAACTATTGGAAAGAGCTGCTCGACCGCATCCGCGACATTCGCTCCAGCGAGAAGGTCATGTATCGGCAAGTGCTGGATCTTTACGCCACCGCCACCGATTACCATCCGAGCGGTGAAGAGAGCCTGAAGTTCTTCAAGATCGTTCAAAACAAGCTGCACTACGCCGCCCACGGCCACACCGCCAGCGAGGTGATCTACCTCCGTGTAGACAGCACCAAGCCATTCGCGGGACTCAGCACGTTCAAAAGCGGCCAGCCAACCCAAGCCGAGGCCATGATCGCCAAAAATTACCTCAGCGAGCAGGAGCTGCGCGTCCTGAACAACCTCGTCTCCGCCTATTTCGACCTCGCGGAACTCAACGCCATCGAACAACGCGCAATGC
>JAYWAR010000212.1:0-5132 GCA_043782285.1 Akkermansiaceae bacterium
GTGAGTACCTCGCCCATCCGTTGTTCGGGTCGGGCGATTTTCTCGCGCCAGAAACCGGTGAGCAGTCGCTCCAGCGTCGCTTGACCGGTGGCCGTTAGATTTCCCGCCGCCGCAGCTTCTACCAATGGCTGCATTCGCTCGGCATAACTCGCCGCGGGGATGATCTCTTCCGCCACCGCCAGCTCAGGCTTCTTCCGACCCAGCCAAATCAAGGCTGGTAGTCCGCACAGCCACAGCACCGCCAGCCCGCCGAGCACCATGCGGTAGCCGCCGAGCGCAGGAAATGGCTGCGGGGAAAATGGATTGAGCTGGCCTTGGAAATCAGGCGGTAAGATGGATTTGATCTCGACCGGCGTTTCTCCCAGATCGGTCGCAGGCGTGCCATCCAAATGGATGAGATAGTCGGCGAGTTTATACGAACCCGGCTCGAAGCTGATGTAGTGAAACTGATAGGTAAACCGGCCATTTTCCGCAGGCTTGATCTGCTCTAACCGTAGAATCAGCGGCGTGCGATCATTCATCGGCTTCGGTTGGTAATCCCCACGATCCAGCGTGATCTGGACGTCGTTTTCCAGACCGATGCCCTGCTCGGCCATCGCTAGCGGCGCACTCGTTAGGAAAATCAGCGCGAGTAGCCTCAATCTCATGCGTTCCTCCTTGAGCTACGGTTTTTGAGAAAATGCCGCAGCTTCGACTGGATCGGCTTGTCTGTCGGCAGCTTGAGGTAGTCCACCCCGGCGCGTGATAGAGATTTGGCACCCTCACCGAGAAAAAACTGAGTCTTTCCGCCCGCCACAAATTCCTTCCCGGACTCCGCCTCCACCCCTCGCAAGATGCCGCCGCGCAGGCCGCCGCGCTCAGCCGGGTCCTCCAGGTGCAGCACCGCGCAGTCGTGATTTTGCGCCATCAGCTTGATCGCCGGCAGGGCATCGGGATCGTGCAAATCGCTGATCACGATGAACAGGCAGCGTTGCTCGACGCGTGGGATGAGCTCGCGCAGCCGTTTGCCCAGCGTGGTTCCTTCCGTGAAATGATAGTGCCGGAGCTGGTGCAGCCATTGCAGAATCGTGCCGCGTGATAGGGCGGGAGTTTGGTGCAGCGCACGGTCGCCCACCGCCATCAGGCCGACGGGATTCATGTGCTCCACCGCTGCCAGCGCGATGCCACCGGCGATTTGGACAGCCCAAGCATACTTGCTCAACTTCAGCGAGGTTACCGTCATCGAGGCCGAAGTATCAACTAACAGATAAACCGGCATCTGCTTCGGAGCCTCGTATTCCTTGACATGAAAGCGCCCGGTGCGGCCGGTCATCCGCCAGTCGATAAACTTCGCCGGGTCTCCCGCCTGATAGAGCCGCGACTGCACATACTCCATCCCGGAGCCGAGAAATGGCGAGCTTTCCTGGCCGTAAGTCAGCGCATTCGCCAGCCGCGTGATCGCGATCTCGAACTGCCGCGCATCCAGCGGATCGTGTTGGAGGGTCCCGCTTTTCATCCGAGTTTCTGGAGCAACTCCTCCAGCACTTGCTCCGGCTTGCGGCCTTCTGCCAGCGCTTCGTAGCTGAGGCGGATGCGGTGCAGCACGACGTCTTCCGCCAGCTCAAATAAATCTTCCGGGATGACGTAGTCGCGTTGATTGACGAAAGCCCGCGCCCTCGCCGCCTGGACAATCGACAGCCCAGCCCGCGGCGAACAGCCCATTTCGATCGCTGGATGGCTGCGAGTGAGCCTAACAAGCTCGACGCAGTGTTTCATAAAAACTTCGCTAACGTGGACCGACTGGACATCGCTCATCGCCGCCACCAGTTCCTCCAAACGGCAGACCGGCTCGCCGCCGATCATGTCGAAGGCAGTCTTCGGCATCGCGCCGCCTTCCACCCGTTTCAGCCCCATTTTCAACTGGCGGCGGAGCACTTCCTCCTCCTGCTCGGCCGTCGGGTAGCTGATGCGGTGGCAAAGCATGAAACGGTCGAGCTGCGCTTCTGGCAGCTCGAAGGTGCCGGCCTGCTCGATCGGGTTCTGCGTGGCGATGACCAAGAACGGCATCGGCAGGGAATACGAGGCATTGCCGATGGTGACCTTGCGTTCTTGCATCGCCTCTAACAAAGCGCTCTGAACCTTCGGCGCGGCGCGGTTGATTTCGTCCGCCAGCAGTAGATTGGTGAACACCGGGCCTTGGTGAGTGCGGAATTTTCCCGTCGTTTGATCGAGCAACTCCGAGCCGATGATGTCGGATGGCAGCATGTCGATGGTGAACTGGACGCGGCTGAACTGGAGATCCACCGCCTTCGCCACCGCGTTCACCAGCAGAGTTTTCGCCGTGCCGGGGACGCCTAACAATAGCAGGTGACCGCCGGTCAGCAGGGCGATCATCATCCGCTCCACGACCACATCCTGGCCGACGACTACCTCGCCGACGCGATCGCGCACGGCCTGAACAAAATGGGTTTTAGAATCAGTCATGGGAAAAAAATCGTGTAATTGTGGTTAGGGTTTGTGCTCCACTGCCGGAGTCTTATCGCTCTTGAGAAGGGCGATGCGGGCTAGAGTGGCCAGCGCGGAATCTTGTGCTTCACCGCCGGAAGTGCTCAGCGGAGTGGCGATTTTTTCCGCCGCCGCTTGGAGTGCCGGTGAGGCAGTGGGCTGAGAAATCAGGTGGGCAGCCACCGACGCGAGCACCGCAGGCTTTTTCGCGTAGTCCTCAGCGAGTAGCTTCGAGAGGCCAATCGCATCGGCGGGCTGATTTTTCGCGAGGAGTAAATCCAGTTCTAACAAGCCACCGAGGTAGCCGAGATTTCCAGTCAGTGCGTTTTGGAGTTCGCTCAGGGTGGACTCCGCTTCGCCGAGCTTGCCGTCATGGATCTGAGCTTGGGCGCGGGCGGAAAGCTCAAGCGCCTTGGCACTCGGTGCCGCGTCGGCTGCCGGTGTTACTGGGCCGTCCGCAGCCTTGGTGGAAGGCTCGGCGAGTAGGCTGGCCAAGAGAGATTCCTTCAATTCCATCGGGTGGCCGATGAAGGCGATCTTGCCCTTCTTATTCACCACGAACGCGCAAGGAATGCCGTTTTGCTCCGCGGCAGTGAGCCAGTGGGTATTCATCCAGCCGCCGCCTTTCGGATCGTCCACCGCCACATTGTAGGTCATTTTTCCGCCCATACCCTTCACGAAGGTGGAAACGGTCGCGGCGTCCTCGCCCACGTTCGAGCCGATCACCACCAGCCCCTTGGCCTTGTTCTTTTTGTAAATATCATTCAGGTGAGGAATGGCTTGGACACAGGGGCCGCACCAAGTCGCCCAGAACTCGACGATGTAAACCTTGTCGCCCTCGAATTCCTTAATCCCCTCCCCCTGCGCCCAACTGCCTACCTGAACTTTCGGTGCCGAGTTCCCGACTTTGAGCGTTGCCGCTGAAATGCTGGTTATCAGACTGATGGCAGCAACAATGCCTAAAATTGGGTTTTTCATAGAAGAAGAGTTCGAGTGATGCGGTGCAAAGAAACTCATCATGACGACAGAATAACTTTTTCCCGGAGCGTAAGGTTTTCGATACAGAACGTGACATCGTTAGAACGCCACCGACCGCCTAAAAAAATCATAAATATTCAGATTATTTTCAATTTATATAATAAGCATTTTGCCCATAATACTTATGATTCATCTCGATTTCACCACATTGGCAGGCTCGAGCCTCACGAAATCACCACTCGATTTTGTGAGGCTCTGACCGGACACTCGGCGGCACGCTGCCGCCTTTATTCAAATCCCCTTGCCAGTTTACCGCCTTGAGGCTTCAAATTCCTATTATGAAAAAAGAAGACCGTGAATTTCTCTTTCAGCTCCTCGAAACCCCCAGCCCGACTGGCTTCGAAATGCCCGGCCAACAAGTCTGGGCGGATTGGATCAAATCCTACGCCCCCGAAGTCAACTGCGATGCCTACGGCTCGACTTGGGCGACTCTCCCCGGCAAGTCGTCGCGTACCATCATGCTTGAAGCCCATGCCGACGAAATTGGCTACATGATCAAGCATGTCGACGATCGTGGCTTCCTCCGTCTCGATCGCGTCGGTGGCTCGGATGCCGCCACCGCCCGCGGTCGCCGACTTACAATTCTCGGCGACAAAGGGCCGGTCTCCGGCATCATTGGCAATACCGCCATTCACCTCCGCCGCGACGAAGCAGGTGCCGAAAAAGCCCCTCAAGTGCATGACCTCTGGGTCGACGTCGGAGCCTCTAACTCCGTGGAAGTTGCCGCACTCGGCCTGCGCGTCGGCCACCCGGCAGTTTATCAAGATGGGCCGCTGGAGCTCGCTCACAAACGCCTGATCGGCCGTGCCTTGGACAATCGCATCGGCGGCTACATCCTCGCCCAAGTCATGAAGCGGCTAGCCACCCACAAAAAAAAGCCCACCTTTACCCTCATCTGCCTCAACGCGGTCCAAGAGGAAATTGGCGGTAACGGTGCGAGGATGGCCACCTACCGGCTCAAACCCGACCTTTGCGTCTGCCTTGACGTCACCCACGCCACCGATACCCCCGGCCTCGACGTGAATAAATTCGGCAGCGTCAAACTCGGCGGCGGCCCGACCCTTTCCCACGGCACCGCCAACCACCCCCTTGTCGTTCAACGCCTGCTCGACGTCGCCGCCCACGCCAAAGTGCCAATCCAACATGAAGCCAGCAGCCGCTTCACCGGCACCGACACCGACCAGATTTTCCACAGCCGCGAGGGCATCCCCAGCGCACTGGTTTCCCTGCCCTTGCGCTGCATGCACTCGGTGGTGGAAACCGTCCACCTCGACGACGTCCAACTCAGCATCGAGCTGCTCAGCGAATTCGTGCTCTCGCTCACCGAGAAAGATGTTTTCAGCCAAGAGTTAAAATAATCGGTAATTTTTAGCGAGGTGAGCCCGAAGCTCATCAGGACATCCCAAATCTCGTATAATCTGCGATTGGCGAACGCCGATGCGAGTACTAAGTTCCCGACGTGGCTGACGATCCATTTTCTCCCGACCTCCAAATTCAACTCCAAGGGCAACTGCTGCTGGCAGACCCTTCGTTGCGAGAAGGCAACTTCCATCGCACAGTCGTCCTGCTCACCGAGCACAGCGCCAACCAAGGTGCGCTCGGGCTGATTC
>JAYWAR010000213.1:0-1812 GCA_043782285.1 Akkermansiaceae bacterium
ATCGCTCAACTACCTTACCCCTTTAGCTGCTGAAATAGCCGCCTAAAAAACATACTGAAACGCTTCATAAAACACTCCGAAAAATGGTGACAAGTCCAACCTCGGCTTGGAAGTCCCTTACCGCTACGGCTCGGACTTCATCGTCCGCGTGGATGATGGCCATGGCGCAGAAGACTTGCTCCACCTTATTGTAGAAATCAAAGGCTACCGCCGCGAGGACGCCAAGGAAAAGGCCACCACCATGAAGACCTACTGGGTTCCCGGCGTGAACCACCTCGCCACCCACGGCCGCTGGGCCTTCGCCGAATTCTGCGATGTCTATGAAATCGAAGCCGACTTCGCCACCAAAATGGAGGCACAGTTCGAGATCATGATCGATGTTGCTTCCCAAATTGAGGAAAACTTGAATTGAACACCCAAGAATTAAACAAAACAGCAAAATGATTTAATTTGCATTGCCCGAATGAAACAAAACTTTACATCGGAGGCGCAGAATTAAACTAAATCGCCATTCTCTTAATATGTTACGCGGACTCACAGGCCATTATTTACCGATCAGCACCACCGGGGAGACCGCCAGAGCCTTCGTGCCGCGTGCACTGCCGCCAGATCCAGTGTTGGAAATCGATGGGGAACTGGGAGCCTTACTCGATGCGGCATCCACCGCCTTGGGACGCTTGGACGGTGTCTCATTGTTGTTACCCGATCCTGGGCTTTTTCTCTACAGCTATGTCAGAAAAGAGGCCGTGCTTTCTTCCCAGATCGAGGGGACTCAATCTTCTCTCTCAGATCTTCTCAGCCATGAACTAGCAAACACGCCTGCAGGTTTGGAGGAGGATGCCGCAGAGGTTTCTTGCTACGTGGACGCCATGCAGCACGGGCTCGCACTCTTGAAAAAGGGTGAGCCGCTTTCCCTGAGGATGATTCGCGACATCCACCGCATCTTGCTGTCTCATAGTAAAGGGAGTGGAAAAATGCCCGGCGAGTTCCGCACCAGCCAAAATTGGATCGGTGGCTCACGCCCCGGCACCGCTCGCTTCGTGCCACCACCGCCGGAACTCCTGATGGAAGCGATGGGTGCTCTGGAGCTTTTTCTCCATGACCAACCCGTCAAGACCCGCCCCTTGCTGAAGGCGGCTCTCGCTCATGTGCAGTTTGAAACGATTCATCCGTTCCTTGATGGCAATGGCCGCCTGGGTCGCTTGCTCATCACCTTTATTCTCTGTGCCGAGGGTGTGCTGGAGTCTCCCATGCTCTATCTCTCGCTTTACCTGAAAAAAAATCGCGACGAATACTACCGGCTTCTTCAAGAAATCCGCATCTCTGGCGATTGGGAAGAATGGCTCACCTTTTTCCTGACAGGCGTGCTTGAGACCTCACGCGCCGCCACTCAGACCGCGCGAGATTTACTCCAGCTTTTTGGGCGGGACGCTGCCGCCCTACAACCCCAGGCTGCATCGGTCATCCGGCTGCATCAGCACCTCCAGCGCCGCCCGGTCACCAGCGTCGCGGAGGCAGCCCGTGCGCTTGGCGTTTCCACTCCCACCGCGATCAAGGCCTTAGCGACTTTGGAAAAGTGCGGTATCGTCCATGAAATCACCGGCCAGAACTACCGCAAACTCTACGCCTATCGCAACTACTTGGATATCCTCCATGCCGATACCCTTTGATTGATTTTTCGCCAATTTCCTCCCTCATCACCACCCGCTGCGCTCGCCCTAAATTACGAGCTGCCGATTAACCACAGAGAACGCAATGAGCACAAAGAATGGATCTTCTCATTATCCCTCTCTGCGATCTCTGCGGTTGAAT
>JAYWAR010000214.1:0-5121 GCA_043782285.1 Akkermansiaceae bacterium
AGATGCAAATCACCGCGATGCGACGCCACCCGCGCGGCGACGAGGGGCTTACATGCATCACCGTCAAAGACTTGGCCGCAGCCTTGGCCACCGCAGACCATGTGATCAACATTCTGCCGGACAACGCCGCTTCGCAAAATTTCATCCATTCCGCTCGCCTCGCCCAGATCAAACCGGGGGCCGTTTTTTATAACATCGGCCGCGGCAACACCGTCGATCAAGATGCCTTGTTAGCGGCGCTGCGCAGCGGCCAACTTGCAGCGGCTTGGCTAGATGTCACCACCCCCGAGCCGCTGCCCGCCGCGCATCCCTTGCGGCATGAGTTGAATTGTTTCATCACTCCACACATCGCGGGTGGTCACGCCGATGAGGCGGAAACTTTGGTCCGCCATTTCCTCGCCAATCTCCAACGCTTTCAGGCGGGCTCACCCCTGCTCGATCAAATCTTCTGAACCGTAAGTTGTTGGTTTCAAATCCCTAAAAAATTCCGAATCAAACGGAGACCTGTTTCTTGGCTTTTTTCCGGGTGAAACTGACACGCGAATAGATTCCCTTGTTCGACGGCAGCAGCGAAATGCTGACTCCCATGCGTGGTTGAAGCGACCACCGAAGCCGGATCCAGTGGCTCGGGAAAATACGAATGGATGTAGTAAAAATAAGGATCTTGGCCGAGCCCTTGCCAGACTCGGGTCTCACCACGACAAGCCGAAGCAGAATTCCAGCCCATGTGCGGGATCTTCAGGCCAGGCTCATCATCAAAACGACGGACAGTGCCGGGCACCACCCCGAGGCCGCGCGCGCCCGGCGCTTCCTCACTGGCATCGAAAAGAATCTGATACCCGACACAGATGCCGAAATAGGGCTGATCTGCGGCTAGCCAAGCGCTGAGAAAAGTGGCCAAGCCACGTTGTTCAAGGCGCTCCATGGTGTCGCCGAACGCGCCTTGCCCCGGCAACAGCAGGTGAGTGGTATCCGCCATATCTTGCGGACTGGCAATGATTTTAGGCTCCTCCCCGAGCGAACGCAGCGCGTTGGCCACGCTGCGCAAATTGCCACCCCCATAATCGATGATTCCGACTTTCACAGTGCGTTCTTGGTGCTGGGGATACCGATCACGCGGGCGTCACGCTCGCAAGCTTCGCGCAGAGCACGACCGAGTCCTTTGAAAATCGCTTCAGCGATGTGGTGGCCATCGCGGCCGTAGAGCAGCTCGACGTGGAGGTTCGCCCGCAAATTGGAAGCGACCGCACGACAAAATTCCTCGACTAAAGTGAAAGGCATATTCGGTGCAGACGGAGTGCCGAGCGGGGCACGGAATTCGAGGTGCGGCCGGTTACTCAGGTCCACCACCACCCGCGCTAGGGTTTCGTCCATCGGTAAATAGCAACAACCATAGCGGCGGATACCCTCCTTAGTCGCCAACGCTTCGCGCAAACAATCTCCTAGAACAATGCCGGTGTCCTCGACGGTGTGATGAAAATCCACCCCAATATCGCCCACGGTTTTTACTTGGAGATCAAACAGCCCGTGTTTCGAAAACAAGGTCAGCATGTGATCAAAAAATGGAATACCGGTATCAATCGTCGAAACTCCTGAACCATCGAGGTTGATCGACAGTTCGATCGAAGTTTCAGCGGTCTGGCGGCTGTGGCTGGCGGTGCGGGGCATGGGCATCATAACAGGTAAAAAACAGCAAAATGAAGGGATCGCTAACGATTTTTAGCCGCAACCTGCAGCATCGCCAAATAGCGAGGTGAGACTGCGGCGGCTTTGGCGGCGGCATAGGCAGAGTTAACCGCCTGAATACTGCCACCGTTATGAATCACGATCCATGCCTCAGCGTAGGATCTGCCACCGTCGAGACCCAGAATCGTTTTAACCTTGGCAAGCCGGGCAAGCTCAAGCTTGCCCGAGCGCAAAGTTTCCTCGATTGAAGCTTGATGAAAAGGACTGAGAGTGACCCAGCTTTGCTTGGCGTTTTTTTCCGCCTTGAACCGGGCATCCATCGCGACTGCCTCTTCTGCAATTGCGCGCTCGGTGATTTTCCGATCTGCTAAATCCATCTGCTCGAGGCTCAAGGCTCGCGCTTTGATTCGTGCGGGGAGGCTAACTTGCAGTCGCGTGGCCTCATCCACATAGTTCTGAGTCACTTGTTTCATCACGAACGTCAGTGCGTTTGCGGACTGAGTGAAGTGATACTCACGGTCAAAATTTGCGAATAAACGCAGCGCAGTGAGCACCTCGCCATAATTTAACTGAAATTGAATGGCGGTTTCTTGGACTCGCGCATCGATGTCATAAGCGTTCGCCTGATATTCCGCCGGGGTAAGCACTGCACCATTGCGTTTGACGCTACCCGCGGAAATCTGGGCCAGCTCGGACTTGAGCGTCTCCAGAATTTTCTGGGCATTTTTAACTTGCAGGCTGCTCGGGTAAGCTTGGAGGAATTGCTCAACTGCGGTGATCTTTGGCGTGTATTCCGTCGGTGGCAATTGGTCTGGCGTGGGGATAAGTTTCGCCAAAATTTCAAACGCTTTGAGATCCGGCGAGGTCATGATCAACTTGGCAACCTCGGTTTTAGCGATTTTCCGCTCATCCTTGATGCTGTTGGAAATGATGATTTCAATCACGTAGAATTCCTCAGTGCTGCTGAGAATCGAACCTTCCATGCTCGTACCATCTTTCAAGACTAACGTATCGGCATGGCTAACAGACAAAATCATCCACAACCCAAAAGTGGCGAGAAGCGGCGTTTTTTTCATGATCGATAATTGATAGACTCCAACAGAATCCATCATTTCACGAGTGAAGGCAAGACCGCTTGTTGCAAAGCCTCAGGGCGTGAAACCAGCCTGCTCTCGCCATTGCCAAAAATAAGCTTCACCACTCCCACCGGAACCTCCGCTTGCGCCTTGAGACCAGCTCGCTGGAACATCCGCAACGGCAGCCGCTCGACCGCCAGCTTCAACTCGGCCGAAATACCCGCTCCGACGACGACAGTCACCCGGAATTCACGGGCGAGTGCCGCTTGAAACAAATCGGTGCGGAGAATCGGCCGCTCCGCCGCATGCAGCGGCAAGGGCGTGGCTAAAGCACTGAAGGACGCTGCCAGCGAGCGATTGCGCCCGGCAAGTCGACACTCCGCGGAGGAAATAAGACCTGCGGTGGAATCATCAAACAACATCACCAGATCGGTGACCGGCAAATCCATGATTTTTGCATCATCCGGGCATTCTTTGAGAAATTCGGCATTCGTGAACAATTCGGCAGCGGTGGAGGCCAGATCTTCAGACCAATCCAGCCATTTCTCGTCCGAGGTGATCACCGAGACATCGAGCGCCGCTTGCATCGCGAGACCGTAAAGAAAAGCCCTCCCTGCGCCAATCGATTTGGGAGCCGCTTGGCTAAATAAGCGAAGCCTAGGCCCCTCACTGAACGCCGTGCGCGCATGAGCCAATAAAGCAACCGCTTGTTGGCGGAATTTCTCGTCACCCGTTACGCCGAAAGCCGCCGCATAAGCTGAGACCATCCGGAAAGTAGCCCCGGCATGCGAACAATCGTCTCGGACCTCCGATCCGAGACGAGCCTTACGCGCTTTGAGCAGAATTTGTCGGGCATTTTCAAAACGAGGAGTAAACGCCGCGAGGGTTTGCGACTGATCGGCAGCCAGCGCGGCCAGTGATTTGCTAAATCCGAGGCTATTAAGACGGAAATATTCACGCCGCGGATCCAGCTCCAACGGCAAGTTACCCAAGTCCTTCATTCCCGTCGCCTTGATCCACCAAACCGCATCGGCCGGCGGCAACAAGCGCTGAATATCCTCCAAACTCCACAGCCAAGCTGCCGTCTCAGACTCCTCGGCCATCCCCACCGCGAACAAACCTTCCGAAGTCATGTAGGACTTCTCGGCAAAAGCGATCAACCCGAGCGCTTTCTCCAAAGCACCCGGATCTGCCGTCGCCCGATAGACATCGATCAAGGTCAGCGCCGCACGAGCCTGGGCCCCACAATCTCGGAAAAACGAAGGCAGCGCCCAAGAAGTTCCGCGGTGCGCGGTAAAAATACCACCATCCAGCGGGTCAAACATCGCGCTAGGCAGCAAATCCAGCAACAACTCACGTGTGATTTTCAAGCAACGCGCGCGAATCTCCACGGACAGCCCAGGCTGAATCGCCGCAGTCGCCATCAGATCGATCGAACCCGCCGGAAACAAGCCACCCACTTCGTCAAAACTGCGGGAGTTGGAATCGTACAACGAGGTCAGCTGACGAAGAAATTGCACCACATCTTCAGCCACTTGCGTGCTCACGCCCTGAGTATTTTTACGCTGACTCAAGCGCAGCCGACGATTGCGATTGTCGAGCATGCTATTGTGAGTCACGTACTTTGCATCTTCCGTCCACATCCGGTTGACGACCAAGTGCGACTGATTAAATAATTCCGCAATTTTGACAACTTTCGATTTGGCCACGGGAATCCATGCCACCGGGTTCGCATCGGGGCTCATCCAGATCATCAACGGCAATTGCAGAGGCTGTTTGATTTCCACACACAAATCCGCTATCAGGAGCCCAATTTCGCGCGAAGCATCCCCGTCGATCAGCACCGGCACATAACAGTCATTGATCACCGCAACCAAGGCCGGATCCGCGGCCATCGCCGCCAAGACATTCTGAAACCCCGGCTGCTGTGGCATCGCAACCACCGCAAACACCAAGCGATTGGCAAGCTTTGCCCGACTCAAAGTCTCGGGAGTCCATGATTGCCAATGAATCGGCGACTTTACTTGGCTGTGGTAAACCGCCCCCGGCAAGCCGCTGAGGCCGTTAGTTTGCAGCTCACTGGCGACAATTGCGGGCGGACTGGCGGCCAGCGGTTCCTCACTGCGACCTTTACGACACCCCGCACTCGAGCCCAGCAAACCGCTGAGGAGTATCATGGTCGAAGTTAACCTAATCGAAAATTGAGAGTTCATCACAAAATTAAAATCTGCCACCAGAGAGCGTTATCATTTCCCTGACACCTGCATCTTGAAGAAAAGACTTCCGATGTGGCAAGCCGAAGCTAAGATCGCCCCACAATTCCCTGTGCCGCGTGATCAGTATTGCCGTTTCTAGCCAA
>JAYWAR010000215.1:0-14068 GCA_043782285.1 Akkermansiaceae bacterium
TATCGGTCAACCTTCAGGGCCTTGCTGGGGTGAAGACCGTGCGTGCTACAAGCATGTTTGGTTTCTCACTTCTCACGGTGATTTTTGAAGACAAAATCACCAAAGCCGCCGCCCGTCAAAGCATCCTGGAACGGCTAAATTTCCTCGACGGCAGCTTACCCACCGGGGTTAAAGCCAAGCTTGGGCCAGATGCCACTGGCCTTGGCTGGGTCTATCAATACTACCTCGAAGTTGATCCATCCAAGTCCCCCCATGGCAATGGCTACGACCTCGGCGAACTGCGCTCACTCCAAGATTGGTTGATCCGCTATCCGCTTAACTCGATCCCCGGCGTGGCCGAGGTTGGCAGCATCGGTGGCTTCGTCCAACAGTATCAGATTGAGGTAGACTCGGCAAAAATGCACGCGATCGGGGTCTCACTGAACGACGTCATGACTGCGGTGGGACAGTCAAATTTGAACGTTGGCGGTAAGACCCTTGAAGAAAATGGGATGGAATTCGTGGTACGAGGCGTAGGCTTGATTCACAATATTGCAGATTTAGAAAATACAGTTCTCCTCGAAAAAAATGGGACTCCGATTACTCTAAAAAATGTTGCCCGGATCGAACTTGGGGGAGATTTCAGGCGCGGAACTTTGGATGTGAATGGCAAGGAAGTCGTAGGCGGCACGGTGGTGATGCGCACTGGCGAAAACGCTCGCGAGGTTATCGCCAAGGTGAAGGCAAAAATCGCTCAAATCTGCCCCAGCCTGCCCCCCGGGATTGTGATCAAGCCGTTTTACGATCGCAGTGAATTGATCGACCGCACGCTCGACACCCTCAAACACGCGCTCACCGAGGAAATTATCTTAGTCACCCTCGCCCACCTGATCTTTCTGTTCCATTTCCGCAGCATCTTGATCGTCACTTTACCGTTGCCCGTGAGTATTTTGATCTCATTCATTTTGATGAAAGAGTTCGGGATGACATCTAACATTATGAGCTTATCTGGGATCGCCATCGCCATCGGCGTGCTGGTCGATGCGGCCATCGTCCTCACCGAAAATGTCATCCGTCACTGTGATCTCGCCGAGCGGGGTAAAGGCAGCGCACTTAGCAAACAGCAAACTTTCGCCTGCGTACTAACAGCCTCGCAGCAAGTCGGGCGGCCCATATTTTTCGCGATGGCGATCATCATCCTCGCCTTTGTTCCGGTGTTTGCGCTCAGCGGCCAAGAAGGAAAAATGTTTCATCCACTCGCCTTCACCAAGAGCTTTGCGATGGTCGGTTCTACCTTGTTGGCCGTGACTTTGGTGCCGGTGCTTTGTACTTGGTTAGTCCGTGGACCTTTCCACTCGGAAGAACGAAATTTCGTGATGCGTTTTCTGTTGAAGCTCTACGATCCGGCACTCGAGTTTGCCCTAAACCATCGCAAAACTGTGCTTGGCGTTGCCGCTGGACTGTTAGCCGTTGCTCTCGCACTGATTCCACGACTTGGCAGTGAGTTCATGCCGCCGCTCAACGAAGGCAGCCTTTTATTCATGCCCAGTTTGGTGCCAGCGACCGGGCTCACCGAAATCAAACGGGTGATGGCTTGGCAGGATCAAGTGATCAAAAATTTCCCTGAAGTCCGCTCCGCAGCTGGCAAGCTCGGCCGTGCCGAAACCGCCACTGATCCCGCGCCTACCGAGATGATCGAAACCACCATCATGCTCAAGCCCGAGCGCGAGTGGCGAGTCGGCATGACTCGTGAAAAACTTGTGGCTGAGATGATGGCTGCACTGCGCCAAGTTCCCGGATCCGTGCCCGGCTTTCTCCAACCGATCGAAGGCCGGGTGTTGATGATCTCCACCGGCATCCGTTCGCAGCTTGGAGTGAAAATTTTCGGCGATAATCTGGCTAAACTCCAACAGGCTGCCTTTGAGGTACAGCGTATCGTGTCTGAAATCCCAGGTGCTACCGGCGTCACTCCGAGTCGGATTCAAGGAAAGCCTTATCTCGAAGTGCAGGTCAACCGCGAGGCGATGGCACGCTTCGGGATACGCGTTCAAGACGTCCTCGACGTTGTAGAAGTGGGCCTCGGTGGCAAGACGGTTAGTACTGCAATCGACGCCCGGAATCGCTATCCAATTCAGGTCCGGTTGGAACGCCGCGAACGCGAAGACCTCACTCGACTCAAAGATTTGCGGGTCACTAGCCCCAGTGGTAAAACCATTACGCTCGGTCAAGTCGCGACCCTTGCCCGTGTCGAAGGCCCTAACGAAATTGTCAGCGAAAACGGTCAACTGCGCTCCTATGTACAGGCAAACGTCACGGGTAGTGACCTCGGCAGTTTTGTCGAAACGGTGAAATCCAGATTGCAAAAAGACCTTGCCCCGCAGCTCGCCGCCCAAGGCATGACTCTCGAATACAGCGGTGAAGCCGAAAACCAAATCCGCGCTGCCCGGACCTTAAAATGGATTGTTCCCGGCGTGATCTTGATTATCTTTTTACTACTCTATCAGCTCTACGGTGGTGCCCGCGAAGCGGCTCACGTTCTGCTCGCCGTGCCTTTCGCACTGAGCGGCGGGGTGTTTCTACAGTTTGCACTCGGCTGGCATTTTAGCGTCGCCGTCTGGGTGGGTTACATCGCGCTGTTCGGCACCTCTATCCAAACCGGAGTGGTGATGGTGGTCTATCTGGAAGAAGCCGTGTTGCGGAAACAACAGCTGCGAGGAGCTGCCTTCGCCTACCCGGATCTGATTGCCGCAGTTAAAGAAGGGGCCCGTCTCCGGCTCCGCCCCAAGGTCATGACAGTCGCCACGATTGTCGCCAGCCTGCTACCGATCCTCTGGAGTCACGGCACTGGCTCGGAGGTGATGAAACCGCTCGCCACCCCAGTCATCGGCGGCATGGTCAGTAGCCTGATTCACATCTTGATCGTCACACCTGTTATTTTTGTTTGGCTACGGGCACGCAAGCTACCGGTGGTCGATCTTGGAAAAATTTAATTTCACGTTTATGAGTTACTTTGTTTTTACACTCCTCACCCTGGTGGCAGCGATTCTGACGGCCCACGCGCATCCCAATTTACAAAATAGCTTAGCGGTAGATTTTACCCCATCGCGGGTACGGTTGGGGGTGAATGTTTCCGTCAAAGAGCTCTCGGTCGCTCATGGCGTCCAAGGTTTACCCGTCAACGGCGTTGGCAGGCTGGATACCGCCGCGATCAAACATGCAGCAGATGATCACCGCGACTATGTGCTGAAGCATTTGAAGCTAACTGCCGGAACCACCATTCTTGAGGGAAAAATCACCGGGATGACTTCACCACCGTTTTTTGCCGATCCGACGCAAACTTTCTATCAATACCAAATTGAATATCCATTAAGTGGTCAGCAGCCTTTAGCAATTGGACTTTATCACGACATGCTCAAAGAGTGGCCGTACTCGGCAGGGACTTCATGGGACGTGAGTTATGTGGTGCGGATTCAGCAAACAGAAAACCCTCAAGATACTTCATGGCTGCTGCGCTATCAGCAAGCGATCACCATCCCTACGGGTTTGAAAATCGCGGTCGCTATCCCTGCAATTACAGCTACCGATCCAGCACTTGTAACCACCGCAGCGGCGGGCTGGCGCAGTTTTCGGGAATATCTTTGGCACGGGATTCTACATATTCTAACTGGCTACGATCATTTGTTATTCATCGCCGCGTTGGTCATTGCCACCCTGAATTTCTGGGAAATGGTAAAAGTCATTGCCGCTTTCACCATCGCTCATTCTCTCACTCTCGCACTGTGTGTGTTTGGCTTCGTGAGGCTGCCTGCATCTATCGTCGAGCCAGTGATCGCCCTAAGCATTGTGTTTGTCGCACTGGAAAACGTTCTGCGGCCGCAGCACGCTCACTCCAAACTTAGGTTAGCAGTGGCATTTGGTTTCGGCCTGATCCACGGTCTGGGTTTCGCCGGTGGTCTGCTCGATGCAATGGCTGGCCTGCCTGCGATCGGCATCTGGATCGCGCTCCTTGCGTTTAGTCTCGGGGTAGAGATAGGGCACCAACTGGTGGTTTTGCCACTGTTCGGGCTGTTGAAAGTCAGTCGTTGCTATGGCCTTCCCCGTAAACAGACGCAGATCCTGCGTTATGGCTCCGCAATCATTGGTTGCGGCGGTATTTACTACTTGGTCGTCGCAGTGCAGCAGCAATTTTTGGGGCACTAGCAGCTAAGAGTCAGAGGAACTTCTTTGCGGCCTATTGATTTGGCTTCGCTCCAGATTGCATGCTTTCAAAAAGTTCTGCGAGTGATTTTGGATTATCTTGAATCAAGCCCTTGTTAGGTCGGTCCATGTCAGAGATGAGCGTAATTACAATGCCGATCAATGCAGGAAACATCAAATGATTGAAAAGGGAACGGACACCATTCGAGCCATTTCCGTAGCTGCTGATCCATATTCCGCTAGAAGCAACTACCAGCAATAGCAACCACACCAAACCTGGAATCCGGTTACGCGCCGCTGCGCTACGGCTCGAGTCGAGATCCAGAGTCTCGTTCAGTGAGGTGATAAAACTGGCTATTATTGGCGAGGGCTGCTCCGCAGCGGCGGCCGATGCGTGAGCCCATAAAGCTTGGTGAATCTTGCGAATCTCGCGAGCGTCGATAACTATGGCCGGACGATGAGCCATCCCAAATGCCTCTAACTTTAATTGGGTGTAATGTTGTAAGAGACTCTTAACCTCGGTGGCATGCGCGATCGGGAGAAAATCTGCACGTAACCAACTTGTTCCGATCGAATTTGCCTCATCAACCACTAACGAACGGCGCGAGTCATAACGCCCCACTGCCATTGCAAAGCTGAATCCTAACAATAAGCCCAGCAGTGCCAAGACCGCACCTTGAACATTTCCAAGTTCGACTTGAGAGGCCTCCGGATGATGCTTGTGGTTCAAGCGAGCCAGGCGAAATCCTAGCTCAGCGGTACCCACTAGCCAGCAGGTCACCACGATGAGAACGACCCATTGGTTGACGAAAATGCGAGAAAGGATGATTTCAATCATGTCGCACCGAGCAAGGCTTAAAATTTAAAATTCGTCGAGTGAACAATCGAGGTTCAGGCAGCGTCCGACGTTTTCGGTGCCGAGCTTGAGGAATGTTCTACCGAAGTACTTTACCGAAGTGCTTGGCGAGAATCCCGATAAACCCGTGCGCCTGTGGCTGCTTGACCAACACCGCTGCGGGCTGTTGCCAGTAATCCGCAAAATCTAGGTCGTTTCGCTGAATGCACGTTCACACGGGCACTGCCAAAACCTAGCAGTGGGCCTCCACCTTCAGGCGGCTGGATGGAGGATCAAGCAAACGCTGGCGCCCCGGGTTAAGGCTAAGTTCCTAAGGCGCTTTGGAATAAGACTGTCGGGAAATAGGGGACTTGCACCGATACCAGATGCCACGGGGAAAATGTATTTCCTTGAGGTTGCATCGTGAGTAGGGAGAAGCCAAAATTACAATCTATGAATGATCTTCGCACTTGCGCCGCAGCCCTCGGAATTGGGAAAATCGAGCGTCATCTTTTTCTCTGCGCCGATCAGAGCGAAGCCAAGTGCTGCACTGAAGCTGCGGGGCTAGAATCTTGGGAGTATCTCAAACAGCGGCTGAAAGAGCTTGGTTTAGCCAACGGCTCAACTGCAAAAATTTTTCGGAGCAAGGTAAACTGCTTGCGGGTGTGCATGAGTGGGCCGATCGCGGTGGTTTACCCAGAAGGGATTTGGTATCACTCGTGTACTCCGGAAGTGCTGGAGCAAATCATCCAACAGCATCTGATCGGCGGCGAAATTGTCGCAGAGTTTGCCTTTGCGCGAAATGAGCTCAAGAGTGACGGATGAACGCTGCGCTTGAAACTCTGTTGCTCACTTTTACTACGGATGAAGGGCTGGCCGTGCCCAGCCGCGCTTTGTTTATCGGTGCAGAGCCGCATCCTGCGCTCAAGGAGTGGCCGGATCTCATCGGTTGGCAGCCCCTCAAGCCACTTGCTGCCGCTTGGGAACAAGCAGGATTTACGCGCAGCGAAGAGCTACCTGCTGGCAAATGGCCGCTGGTCTTGGTGTTGCCGGGCAAGTCGCGGGATGAAGCTTTTGCTTGGTTCGCGTTGGCCCGTGAGCGGCTGGAGGTGGGCGGCAAATTGTTGGTGGCGATGCCTAACACCGCCGGCGCAAGCCGCTTTGAAAAGGAACTGGCCCGCGCGACCGGGCAGTTGGTTTCACGACAAAAGCACAAGTGTCGGGCTTTTTATGCGAGCGAGGACGGGACTTGGGACGAGGCAATTTTCCAAGCATGGCGAGCGCTCGGGGAGCCCCGGCAAATCTCAGGTTTCACCGTGCAAGCCGGGATTTTCAGCAGTGATCACATTGATCCCGGTTCCCAACTGCTGGCCGACCATTTCCCCGCTCACTTGCGGGGCCGAGTCGCGGATCTGGGGGCGGGTTGGGGATTTCTCGCAGACGCGGTGTTGCAGCGGTGCCCGAGTATCGAGCGGCTCGACCTATTTGAAGCCGACACTCGGGCGCTGGATTGCGCCCGCAAAAATCTCAGCCATCATCTGCGCGAGATCACTTTTCATTGGCATGACGTCACCCGTGGCCTCGCCGAGGATTACGATGCGATTGTCATGAATCCGCCTTTTCACTGCGGCCAAGCGACCAACGTCGATCTCGGCCGTGCTTTCTTGAAAACGGCAGCCACCTCGCTCAAGCGCGGCGGAAAATTGCTGCTCGTCGCGAACCGGCAACTGCCCTACGAAGCCGCTCTCGAAGCCAGTGGCCTCGCTTGGCGGAAAGTCGCCGAGGACAAAATCTACAAAATCCTGTTTGCCGAAAAACGCTAATATCCCTATTTATGAAACTGGTTAAACTCCTCGCCAATCTCGGCTACGGCTCCCGCAAGGAAGTCCAGCGCCTCATCCGCTCAGGGGCTGTCACCGATGACAGCGGCCGCATCCTTGGCGAAAGCGAGGTGCCGCCCCACGAGCAAATCCATTTTCGCGGTGAGCCGCTTGATTCTCCGGCCCCGCTGGTGATCATGCTGCACAAACCGGACGGCTACACTTGCAGCAGTGAAGACCCCGGCAGCACCATTTACGATTTGCTACCACCCCGCTTTGCGCAGCGAAATCCTGGGCTCAATCCGATCGGTCGGCTCGACAAGGACACCACCGGCCTGTTGTTGATGACCGACGACGGCAAATTGCTGCACAAAATCATCCATCCGAAATCCGAGTGTTTTAAAGTCTATCAAGCCCAGCTCGACCGGCCCTTAGAAGGCCATGAGACCGAGTTGTTTGGCTCAGGCAGTTTAGTTTTGAATGCGGAAAGCCGTCCACTGCTGCCAGCGAAGCTCGAAGTGCTTGGCGAAAAGGAAGCCTTGATCACGCTGCACGAGGGCCGTTACCACCAAGTCCGGCGGATGTTCGCAGCCGCAGGCAATCACGTGCTCGGGCTCAAACGGATTTCGATCGGGGGCTTAAAAATCCCCGCCGACCTCGAAGTTGGCGAGTGGCGAGAACTCACCGCACAAGAGTTTCAGGCAATTTTTTCCAACCCCTGAAAAGTCGTCGTTTGGCACCTCAGTGAGGCGGCGCTTTCCAAATCAAGCGCACCGCATCCAAACGAACGCGGGCATTGCCGATGACCGCAGCAAGGTCGATTTCGCGTTGTTCGAGGGCGGCGATTTCCTCGGGTTTGATGTGATCGTTGACCTCCGCCAGACTGCGGAGGCGGGAGATTTCTACGGCCATTTCCGCACGCATGAGAGTCAGGGCTTGCTCGATCACTGCGTGGCTTTTCGCGGCGCCGAGCTCACGAGTTTTTTCGAGCATTGCGGGCAGCAATTGATGCTTCACCGCTTGGTTACGGATCAGGCTGGCGGGGTCGCCTTTGCGCAGTGGTGGTTTCGCGAAAGCGGCAACAGCGGTGTGATCGCGGCCTTGGTGATCGACCAAAATTCGCAGCGGAGTTTGGGGCAAAAACCGCTCAACGTGTAATTTTGCCGGTGCGATCGATTCGACGATCAACCAGGTTTCCAAGAGGATGGTTTTTTCGCCGTTAGAATCCCAGACCCCGAAGCTGGCATTCCCCGCTTCGGAGCTAAGTAAGAGGTCGAGGGCTCCGCGCACCATCGGGTGATCCCAAGTTAGAAAAGTTTCTTGTTCGCGCTCCAAAGCGCGCTGGCGGTCGAAAGTGACGGTCATCCCGTCGGGCGGGAGCGACGGAAAGGCGTCAGATTTCAAATTTCCGGGCAGCAAAAAATACCGCCGCTGGCCAAGCTCCTCGATGTGCAGGCCTGAAAATTCGAACAAGCGCAGCAGAAAATCTTCGAAGCGTGGATTCTGGTCCCACTCGCGGATCTTGGCCACCAGCCACGCCGACCTTGCGGGTCGGTGGGAACTGCGTTCAAGCAAACGATCTTGGCCACGTGCCAAGCGCTCACCAATTTGTTTGCGGCAGGCGAGAGTTTTTTCGATCAGCGAGTCGAGTCCGTGTATTTCGCCGATGGCTTCTTCGAGATCGAAGCGAAGCTCGCGTTGGATTTCCGCCGCACCGGGCGGACTGGCGCGAAATGCGTCGAGTCCATCCTCCAACCAGCGCATTTGGATTTCCTCACCGGTGCCGGGGGCATAGGGAACATGCACTTGAATTGTGCCTTTTTGACCGATCCGATCCAGACGACCGATCCGTTGCTCTAGCAAATCGACATCTGCGGGGAGATCGTAAAGCACCAGATGCCGGGCAAACTGGAAATTTCGGCCCTCGCTGCCGATCTCCGAACAAACGAGGATCCTGGCACCTTCGGGTTCTGCAAAAAACGCCGCATTACGATCGCGCTGAAGCAGAGTCAAGGATTCATGAAACAAGGCACCCACCACCCCAGTTTCGAGCCGGAGCAGTTCTAAAATCTGCTCGGCGAGCTCACGAGTTTGGGTAATGACCAAGATTTTTTCAGGGGCCAGTTGTTCGAGCAGGCGAATCAGCCATTTCAGTTTGTCAGCGACCGGGACAATTTGCGGTACCCGTTGCGGGAAGCCGCCAAGCTTGGCTCGGGTGTTGCGGAACATCACTCGGCCAACTCCAAAGCCATCCAACAGATCGTTGACCAAATGGCTGCGGGCGTCGGGTTTACCTGCGGCCAAGTCTCTCACCCGTTGCTCCAAACGCGGTCGGCCCGCGACAATTTTTTCCAAGAGCGCATCGACCTCGCCACCTGCCACCAGTGATTCCACGACATCGGCGACTTGCTCGTAATGCCGCGTTTCCTCGCAGTATTGTTGGAGATCCGAATAGCGACTTGGATCCAACAGTTGTAGCCGCGCGAAATGACCCTCGGCTCCAAGCTGCTGCGGGGTGGCAGTCAGGAGGAGTAAGCTGGCGGTAGTTTCAGCGAGACCGCGGACCATTTCATAGGCTGGCCCAACAACTGCCGGCGACCACTCCAAGTGATGGGCTTCATCCACCACCAACACATCCCAACCCGCCTCAATCGCTTGAGTCGCGCGCCGTTGATGATTCGCCAAGAAATCTACGGCCGCCAGCACCCACTGGCTATCCAGAAACGGATTGCACTCCGGGTCCCCATACTCAATTGCCTCGCAACGCTCTTCATCATAAAGGCTGAAGGACAGTTGAAAACGCCGCAACAGCTCGACAAACCATTGGTGAACAAGAGGCTCCGGAACCAAAATCAGCACCCTCTCGGCCCGCCCGGTTAAGATGAGCCGGTGTAAAATGAGACACGCTTCAATGGTTTTCCCCAAGCCCACTTGATCGGCTAATAAGACGCGTGGCTGCGGGCGGTTGGCGACCTCGTCAGCGATGAACAGCTGGTGCGGAATCAAATCCATCCGTGCGCCAACTAAGCCACGGACGGGTGAGCGCCGCATTTCGGCCCGCTGGTGGAGAGCTTCACCGCGGAGATCGAAGTCGCCGGGCTCGTCGAGCTTACCGCCAAACAAGCGTTCCTGCGGCTTGCTGAAGCTGATCGAATCAGACAATTCTGCCTCGGTAATCTCGCCACCAGCGGTGATATAAATCCTTAAGCCACCTTCTTCTCTCACTTGTTCGACGATCCTTGCCTCGCCCGAGTGGATTTTGATTTGATCACCTGGCTGAAACTCCACCCGCCGGAGTGGGGCGCTGTCGATGGCATAAATCCGAGTCTCGGCGGCAGCAGGAAAGGCGATTTCTACTCGGCCCTCGCCACGGTTGCGGATGATTCCTAGGCCGAGTTCCGGCTCGCCGTCGCTCACCCAGCGTTGACCGCGGGTCCAAGTTGTTTCGAGTTTTTCAGGCACTGGCCGATCAATCGGTCGAATCGCTTTGATCACAAGAGAAATGCGCCAAGCCCGGGCAAGTCAGCATCTTTCGTCGGCCAAAGCGGCGATCACTTGGGCAACCGGCAGGCCCATTACCGTTTCAAAATTCCCCTGGATGTTGGCAATGATCCGATCTCCAAACTCCTGAATCCCATAGGCCCCGGCCTTGTCGAGCGGGTTGACGAGCGTGAAATAGGCGTCAATCGCAGCGTCGTCGAGGCTCAGGAAAGTGACCTCCGCGAGGTCGTGAAAGGTGAATTGCCGTCCGCCCGGGTAAATGATGCAGACCCCAGTGCAAACTTGGTGGCTGCGGCCAGACAGTCGCCGCAGCATCTGGCGGGCATCAGCCAGATCCAAGGGTTTGCCCAAGGGCAAATCATCAATAAACACCAAGGTGTCCGCACCGATCACCGTAGCTTCGGGCCGTAGCGCGGCAACCGCAGCAGCTTTGAGGGTCGCATTAAGCTCACACAAGTCGGCCGACCTCAACGTCGGATCATGGATTTCCTCGGCTGACGAGGCGAGCACCTCAAAGCTCAGCCCCGCTTGGGCTAAGAGGTGGTGACGACGGGGCGAGGAAGATGCGAGGACGATGGCCATGGGGCTTCAATGAAGGCAAAGCGCCGGGCGATCAAGTCACGGTTGATCGAGCGCTTCCATTTCTTGGCGCATGTGATCCATCAACCGCTGCATGTCGTTCATGTGACGGCGCAACCGGTTTTCTCCGCCAGGCAGGGCGCGGTGGTGCTTGAGATTGCGATCGACCGTCGGCACGGTTTCTGACGCTTGTTGCCGAACTTGGGCGAGGGTCGGGTCGGCACCCGGACTTTTGAGCAATTCCACCACCGCCGCAGCGGGCATGACGAACGAGCGGGTCCGATCTGCGCGTGCCATAGTGATTCCCAAGGCTTGCCCTTGAAGATTCGCCACTGGCCCGCCGATTTGGTTCGGTTTGGGCCGCATGTCGGTTTGAATCGCGTGAGTGAATGAGTCCCGGACTTGGCTGATCGGCCCGCCCATCCGCTCCATTTGACCAAGCCGACCGTCCGCTAGTTGTGACGATTCCGGCCGATTTCCCAATAAAACGTTGATTTTTTTCTGAGCACCTTGGTTCTCGATGAGCAGCGAGATGGTGGTCCCCGGGCTGACCCCAGTGAGGGCATTTTTCAGCTCAAGCAGCCCGGAAATCGACCGCTCGCCGACTTTCAAAATGACATCTCCGGGCTCTAAGCCTGCGGTTTTGGCACCTGAGCTTTCGGCGACTTCATTCACTTTCACCCCATGACCGGTGAAACCCGGCTCCGCGATCACCCCGAGGTAAGCGAGGTCGCTGTCTCGCAAATTGCGTTCGAGCACGCTCACCACCCCGAAAGCCGCAACTTTACCGTCTGGCTGCGAGGCGGCGAGAAATTCCCCGAGCTTGGGAGTTTCAAACGACCAAGCCACTGGCGTCAACGGCTTGCCTTGGACTTCGAGCAAAACCAAATCTTCTGCTTCATAAACCCCTAATAATTTGACCTCGCGGCTCTCGTCACCATTGGCGTCGATCCGCAGCTCATGCTGAGCCGCAGCGATTTCGCTCCACTTGGTTAGGATTTTGTGGCCATCCCCGACCACCGTGCCATAGGCGAGCCGCCGCGAACCGCCCCACACTCGCACCGTGGATTTGGCCACCACGGCGATTGCCGGAGTGAGCGCTTGGTTGAATTCTTGTTCTTGAGCATCAACCGCTTGGCGCTCTTCTGGCAGCAGCAAGGGGATGTCATCTTGGGCGCGCAATGCTTGGGGTAATGACAACGTGATGATCAGGTAAACCAGCGATTTCATAGCAATTTTTATTAGCGTTGTTCAAAAAGGGTGGCGCGATTTGCCAGCACGACTTCAACTTCATGAGTGGTGCGGTCACGCAAAAAACCGAGTTTAACCTTATCGCCAGATTGGCGTTTTGCCAACAGTTGAAGGAGTTTGTCGGCATCCAGAATTTCGTTGTCATCAAGCGCTTGGATCAGATCGCCGACCCTCAGTCCAGCCGCCGCGGCGGGCGACTCGGCGACGAGCCTCTCAACCGACACCCCCGGTAAGCCGCGCAGACGCCCCATGAGGATCCCGAGCACTGGCATTTCCGAGTTGGCATAGGGGTTCATTTGCAATTTCCCCCATGTCTCGCCAGCGAGAATCCGTTGCCAGTCCTCCTTGAAACCGTCAATCCCAGCATGATTGTTATTAATCAATGAAATGCCGATGGAGGAATGAATTCCGACAATTTTCCCATCTAACCCGAAGAGCGGGCCGCCCGAGTCGCCACCAATTAAGGTACAATCGGTAGTGAGGAAATTGCCCGGTCCTTTGGAAACCACACGGCCAAAGCGCACCGGCGGGGTACGGGCGGCGTCAAAGCCTGCGGAATGGCCAAGTGCGATGACCCAGTCACCGACGACCAGTGACTTGGATTCGCCGACGGCGACGAACGGCCAGGGCCCCTTACCCACAATCTGGACCATCGCGATGTCTTTGGAATAGTTCGCACCGAGGACTTTTCCCGGGACTTGCGCCCCATCGGGAAAGACTACCGTCAGCTCCTTTGCGCCTTGGACCACGTGAGCGGCAGTGAGGATCAGACCATCGGCGCGGGTAATCACCCCCGAACCTGAGGAACCGGTTTTTTCCGATAACAAGGCCACCGTCGCTGGCAGCACTTGATGGGACACCGCCTCGACTTTGGCTTCCAGCTTGGTCAGATCTTTCAAATCATGGACCGGTTCGCTGGCGGTCAAAAATCCGGAAGCCAGCCAACTGAAAATGCAGGCCCGGGCAAGAAGAGGTTTGGCGTTCATGTTCGTTGTGTTGTGAGCGCAACCGCGCTGTCATTTTGTCTATCCCGATAACAAGGATGGATCGTCACCCGAGGATCGCTTATAGTCGGCACGCCGATGCCAAAACGCAAGCCGCCAGAAAACACCCGCCGCCGCCAAGAAGTGCCTGACTACGCTCCGGCCCGTGGTCCAGGAGCCTTATCGCTGCTGCTTTTCTGGCCCTTCCATTTGTTCAACTTATTGACTCGTGGACTCACTGTCTCACTGAAAATTTTGAGTCGAGGGTTTGGATACCCGGTAGTGGCCGGGCTCTATGCGCTGGTTTTTCTGGCGGTAATTTACGGGTTTCGGGCGAAGAATTACGATCTCGAGAAAATTCATGGGATGTCGGAGCGCTCAATCATCCATGACCGTCTAGGCGAGGAAATCGGACGCATCCATGGCGAAAAACGCTCGCTGGTGCCACTGCACCAAGTGGCTGAAAATTTCCGTAAAGCGATTCTTGCCCGCGAAGACGAACGATTTTACCACCACGGAGCGATCGACTTCATCGGGATTGGCCGGGCGGTCGTGAAAAATTTAACCGGCAAGAAGGAAGGGGCTTCGACCATCACCCAGCAGTTGGCCTCGGATATTTTCCAACTCAAACACGGCGAAGATCGCGGCAACATCCCCCGCCAACTCGATCGCAAGCTGCTCGAAATCGCCATCGCTTACCGTCTCGAAGCCACCTTCGAAAAAGACGAAATTTTAGAAGCATATATCAACCAAATCAACTGGGGCCGCCAGATCAAAGGGATCGGTGAAGCGGCGCGGATTTATTTTGAAAAACACCCGTCCGAACTCAGTCTGTCGCAAGCCGCGCTGCTCGCCGGGATCGTCCGTGGGCCAGATTCCTTCAATCCATTTCGTTCGATCGAAGCGGCAAGCCGCGAGCGTGG
>JAYWAR010000216.1:0-1797 GCA_043782285.1 Akkermansiaceae bacterium
TCGACTCGCGCCCCATCACTGACTTGGGTTTGGTCGAAATCACGGGGAAACACCGCTTGTTGGTTAAGTTCGACCACCACTGGCATCTCACCGAAGCCAATGCTTGCCAATAACTCGCTCACCGTCATGACGGTTACGATCGTGTGAGGATTGCCATTTAGCTGAATTTGCATGATTTTAAAATTTAGCGCCATTGTGCGAGTTGTTCCGGGAACGGGCAATTTTTGCAGTCTGAGAAATCTTCCAAGCAGAAATCCTGATAAACCTGCAACAACGCTTGGTGATGACAGACCCGCCGCATCCACGGTGCTGCGGCCTTAGCCGAACCGAAAAGCCTGAGTCCACAGCGCTTGACCTTATCGTTTGCCGCAGAGTTGCGTAGTTTGTAGTATGAGGGGAAAGTCATTCCCTCTTCATGCATCGCCAGCGGCGCAAGGTGATTGGCAATCAATTCCAGAGCTTGTGAGCGGCCAAATAAGGCCACACGCTGGGCAGAAGCTGCGGAAGTTAAAGTGTGACGCCGGATCCAGAATTGATGGTCCAGTGTTTGCAGAAATTCGATCAATGGTTTGGCGACAAAAGGGCGAGCCAACGCCAAGCGACGGTATTCTGGCCAGACGGTAAGCAAAGCCGTCAGCGCCCCCACCCGCCGATGAGGATGATTGGCTGGCCGTTGGCCGTGAGTTTTCCAAGGGATCGCCCGGTCCGCCAGCGTTTCGCAGCCAGCCCGGTTTTTCCACCAGACGTCCCATAAACCGCGCAAATAATCCCGGGTATCGGCCGGAGCCCGCTCATGCAGGTCGGATGACAGGAATCCTGCAGTTCCAAAAAGAATGGCCTCAGCGGCATCACCCTCGGCCTTGAGTCTTGTGAGCGGAGTACGTTGGGCCAACAAGCGCATCGCTAGGGCATTCCCGCGGTATCCGAGAGTCTCGGCGCTCGCTTGAAACAACGCGGCATCTCGGCCGTGTGCATCCGCCATGTGCAACCAACGAAACGCTTTGGTTGTGGCACGATAAATTGCAGCATCTTTTAACAGTCGTTCAATTCCTCCGGGGGGCAAATTTTTCAATGGCGCGACACACCGTCCTGGATGAGCGATCGCCACTTCGCGCTGGGGACGGCTCAGCGCATCGTCAAGCTGGATTTCAGTAATGACCACTTGTGGAATCTCGCGGTGATCGCAAGCCTGAGTAAAAATCCGGCGCGCATCGGCTCGAAACACCACATGCAAAACCACCTCGCTGAATGCCGGATTGATCGCATGCCCGTGTGCCTCCCAATCGCTTGCAACAGGATCGAGCTCGAGAGGTCCGTGATGCAATTCACCGTCAATTTCGACCGCCGTTTGAATGAAATCCGGACCGGCACCGCGGTTCCATTCCCCAAATTGAACTATTCTCACCTGCTTGCCAGTGGTGGTGCGAAAATTTCGACCAAAAGCACCGGCAAACCACAAGGCCTGCAACTCCAACTCCGCCGGTAAGGCACTCGCGGAGATCTCTGCAAATACCAGCGGTGGATGCCATATCGATTCTAACAAATAGCCGTAAGTCATTTCAAATTTCTAATTGCTTCAAGGTTTTACCACCACCGGCGCAGGTTCAAGGATATCCAACCAGCATTTTAAAGCCTCCGCTTCGGGAATCGAGCCATAGCGTAACTGCGCGTCCCGCAAGCCGCGAATTGCCAGCGACTTGCGATTCGCCGTACGATCGATCGAAATGAGGTGTAAATTCTGGCGCAGTTGATCTTCTGATTTCACGTAATTTTCTTTGGCCGTTTGGAACCACTGCG
>JAYWAR010000217.1:0-13938 GCA_043782285.1 Akkermansiaceae bacterium
ACTCCGCGGATCGCCGCCGCCTGCAATGCGGTCAGTACACCCTCGTCTGGGACAAAATACGGCGAGGTGATCCACAAGTTTTTGCGCGAAGTGTTGGCGGCTTCGGCTACGACTAACTGCCAAGAATCTGCCGGATCGGCCGGGCCAGTAGGAATGATCGCGGCCACTTGATCCGCCGCTTCCGGGCGGGTGTCCCAATCCAGCGTTGGAATCTCGTTCGCGGCCCAAAACCAATCTTCCAAAAAAACCAACTGCACTGCTTGGACCATCGGCCCTCGCATTTTTAAATGGGTATCGCGCCAACCGCCAAAACGTTGGTCCCGCCCGAGGTATTCATCACCCACATTCAAGCCACCAATAAAAGCGCTTTTGCCGTCACTCACCACAATCTTTCGGTGATTCCTGAAATTTAACTGCAAGCGCGACCACCAAAATCGATTGATCCCAAACGATCTACATTCAATACCCGCCGCTTCCATCGCCCGCAAATACTTGCGCGGCAATTTGTGCGAACCAATTTCGTCAAACAAAAAATAAACCTTCACTCCCGCCCTTGCCCGCTCAATCAGAGCCTGCTGAAACTGAATCCCGAGGGTGTCATTTTTAACGATAAAAAAATTCACACAGAGGTAATTTTTGGTTTCTCGGATCGTTTCAAAAATCCGCTCGAACGTCAGATCCCCGTCAATCAGCAGCTCGAGCGCATTGCCTCGAGTAAAAGGCAAACCGCCCAGCAGTTGCGCCGCTCGCTCAAAAGCATCATCATCCGGAATCTCCACTTCATAATCGCGCAGTTGGCGATGCATCGTCGCCGCCAATTCCGCCAAGCGGCTGTCTTTTGCCCGCCGCACGCCCACCGCCCCAGAAAAACGAGTCCGTCCCAACAACCAATACAACGGAATTGCCAAAAAAGGCACCGTCAGTAACGAAATAACCCACGCAATCGTCCCTTGCGAGGTCCTCACATGCATCAGCGCATGCAACACATGCAACAGCCCAACCCCGTAAAAAGCAAGCAGCGTGAATAATTCCAGCTTAGTGTTAAATTCGAAATCTGGGAATGACATCACTTCAAACTAAGCATGGAATCCACCACTCACAAGCCCTCAAGCCGACTCACTTTATCCACTCAGATCAACGATTTCCCTGACCGATAATCAATCCTCGCTGGGAAGAACTTAAGCCATCCGCGAAGCGGCTGGCGCTTGATTCCGGGTTGGGATCGGCCCTGCGGGTGGTGCCGCGGCGACCTGGAATCAAAGCATCGGCACGGCCGGCCTGACAAAACCGCGCTGTTGCATGACAAAAGGCCCATCATGACAAAAGGCCTGTCCCTCTGTCATGTTCGAATCTAAGATTATTTTCCCCAAGCATGTATGATTGACGAATTTCCTCCGTATCTGAAATTTCCAAAACTGCTACATCAGAGAATTCACATGAAAGTTATTTTTACTCCAACATTTCTGATCGCCAGCCTCATCGCGTCATCTGCCGTTACCTCCGCCGCTGAATCGGCACCCGGATGGAAGCCGGTGCCGGACAAGATGATGACCACTTGGGGCAGCGATGTCACCCCGGAGAACGCTTGGCGCGAATATCCGCGCCCTCAGTTCGAGCGCGCGAATTGGCAGAATCTCAACGGTTTGTGGGACTACGCGATCACCGCCAAAGGCGCTGCCAAGCCAGCAGAGTGGCAAGGCAAAATCCTGGTGCCCTTCGCCATCGAGTCTGCGCTCTCCGGTGTCGGTAAGTTACTCACCCCCGAGCAGACGCTGTGGTATCGTCAAACGATTTCCCTAACTTCAAAACCGGGTCGCAGGATTTTGCTCAATTTCGGAGCCGTGGACTATCAATCCACCGTCTGGATGAATGGCCAACAAATTGGAGCGCATACCGGCGGAAATACGCCGTTTTCATTCGACGTCACAGATGCGCTCAAGCCCGGCTCGAATGAAATCATCGTCCGCATCGAGGACGCCACCGAAGGATTCCAGTTACGAGGTAAGCAAACATTCTCCCCGTCAGGCATCTATTACACCCGTGTCTCCGGTATCTGGCAGACCGTTTGGCTTGAAGAAGTCCCCGATCGCTACATCGCGGAGATCAAGCTACAAACCGCGATCAAACCCGCCTCCATCACGATCACTCCCCAATTCAAAGGCACATTACGCCCCGGCGAAAAAATGCGGGTCAGCTCGTCCTTCAAGGGGCAAAAAGTTGCAAGCACCGAAGGCACCGGTGAGGTGAAAATCAACCTACCAGACGCGAAATTGTGGTCACCCGCTTCTCCGAACCTCTACGATTTAAGCCTAGAATTGCTCGACCCACAGGGAGTGGTGATCGACTCGGTGAAATCCTATGCCGGCATTCGTGAAGTCGGCCAAAAACGTGATGCGAACGGCAATCTGAAATTCACCCTGAATGGCGAAGAAATCTTCCACTGGGGACCACTCGACCAAGGTTGGTGGCCGGATGGATTGCTCACCCCACCCTCGGACGCCGCCATGCGCTCCGACGTGGATTTCCTCAAACAGGCGGGTTTCAACATGATTCGCAAACACATCAAGGTGGAGCCGCTTCGCTACTATCATTATTGCGATCGTGTCGGAATCCTGCTCTGGCAAGATCAAGTCAGCGGTGGTCCCAGCCCGAGGTGGAATCTCATGAGTCCCGAACCCGCCGATGCCATCTGGCCAGACGCGAATCACAGCCAGTGGATGACTGAACTCAAAACCATGATGGATACCCTGCACAACGTGCCCAGCATCGTCGTCTGGACTCCATTCAACGAAGCTTGGGGGCAACATCGCTCGATGGAGGTGGGTAAGTGGACGGTCGCCTACGATCCTAGCCGATTGGTGAATATCGCGAGCGGCGGGAACTTCTGGCCCGTCGGGCACATCGCCGACCATCACAACTATCCGCACCCGGACTTTCCATTGAAGGATCCGCGTTTCAACGATTACATCAAAGTCGTCGGTGAATTTGGCGGCCATGGCTTCCCGGTGGAAGGCCATCTTTGGAACCCAGGCAAAAGCAATTGGGGCTATGGCGGATTGCCCAAAGACAAGGAAGAGTATTTAGCTCGTTACGAGAAGTCACTTGCCAAGCTCGCCGAACTGAAAGCCGGAGGCATCGCCGCCGGAGTTTACACGCAGACCACCGATGTTGAAGGCGAGATCAACGGCTTGATCACCTACGATCGTAAAGTCGTGAAAATCCCTGCCAGCCGCCTCGCGGAAATCCACCAACAGCTAGGCCCGGAAATCAAACATTAAAGCCTAAGCGATTTTCTGCGTATCTCACCTCGAAGGGACCGTGATTTCCAGCCTCACGAGCCATGGCCCAGTGCATTCCATTTTTTTTGGGTGGCCTGCGATTTTTGAGACTCCATGAGGGTCACCCACTGTAGGTGACAGATAAATACTATTCTCCTCGTCCCCGCCCCGCCAAAACAATCCGCCCGTGACATGCGACCACTGCGGCGCGACCTGATTCTCACTGTAGGGTGACCGATAAATACTATTAGGAAGGCCCTTAAGTCATTCGCGATGCGAATGAAACCCCTTCTTCTCCTTCTAGCCGTCCCGCTCTTAACTGCGGTGCCTGTCGCATCCGCGAAACAAATCCTCGAAAATCCCAAAATCAATGTCAGGACGGGCGCAATTGAATGGTCTCTATCGGAGGGTCTGAATGATTCCAATGAAGGCCGAAAACCCCGAAAAACGGCTAACGTCAGCGCCATTTGGGACAGGCCTTTGTCATTGGCCTTTTGTCATACTTCCTTGGAAGGTGAACGGGGAGTCCCAGCCTTCGCCCCAAATGAGCCAAGTTCCTAGAACGAAAACTGCGAGTCCAGAAAACCATATCACTAACCGCATGGCGGGATGATGGCCTTTTCCGAACGAACTCCAAAAAAAGCACCGCTCCGATCTACGAAGCGATGCTTACAAATTTCAATGCCCTCAGACGCCCAATTTTACTTGGTAGCGGCCTTTGCCTTGGACTCTTGGAATTGTTTGATGAACTTTTCGAAAACTTCTTTCATCTCGCTGTCAGGTGCCACCGCTTTGGCTTCTTCCATCGCCTTGATGGCCTCATCAAACTTGCCCAGCTCACTGAGCAGCCTGCCACGAACAAACATAAGTTGCTGAGTTTCTTCCTTGCCCAAGCCATCAGCCTTGAGCGTCTTCTCCACTACGGCGATTGCACCGTTCCAGTCTTTACTGCCGGCGAGGGTGTTAACTTCATCCATCGCCTTCGCGAACATAGCTTTCGTTTCCGTCTTTTTGATGAAACCAGACTCATCCTTGGGGTCCGCAGCTTTGATCTCGGCAAGGATGTCACCATAGAAGTTTGTAACCATGCTATCGTCTAGGTTCATAACCTCAAGAGCTGCCACGAGGGCCTTCGCCTTGGTCACACCGCTCGCTTTTGAAGCAGTCACGAATGCCTCATCACGTTTGGTTTTTCTCGTTTGTAACGAATCAAGAATCTTCACGTATGCTTCCGGTCCACCTGCCTCGTAGCCGGTGGTGGCATATGGCTTGCCTGTCGCGTCACAAAGCAGGATCGAAGGGTAGCCAGACACCGGATATTGTTTTGCGAGCTCCGCATTCTGTTTTTTCGTCTCCGCACTTAGCTTTTTTTCGTCATGGGGAAAGTCAACTTCCATCAAAACAAACTTGTCCTTCACTCCGGCCTTGAATGAATCACAATCAAAGACTTCCTTTTTGAGTTTAATGCACCAGCCACACCAATCGGAACCGGTGAAATCCATCAGTAGATCTTTTTTTGACTCGGCGGCCTCTTTCTTCGCTGCCGCGAAATCCGAAGTCCAACTCCCCTCACCCGCAAGGGCAAAGTTTGAGTAACACAATCCTACAAAGGCAATGCCAGTTTTGAGTAATAGGTTCATAACGTTTTTAAGTACGCTATAAAACTGGGGTTTTTACGATGGAGGTCGAGTAAATTCGCCAGTAACTAGAGCTTGTCCCAGACTTCGTGAATCCTTATGACACAATGTTTTAGCGGCGGAAAAAAGTGGGTATGGAAGCCCAAAAAGACTCCCATGCCCGAAATTCCAGGCTTATGATTTGGTGCCAACACTGAATCCAAATTCGAACTGTAATCACCTCCACCTATCAAACCGCCCTTCGTTCAGCACTTTCACGCATTTAGGGTTCTCTTGACTACCGCGGACCGCAAGCACGTTCTGCCCAAACCACTGTGCCAAATAAATCCATCGACCCGTCGTACACCCGTTCAGACGCCCCCGGCTTGCCTGGTATTCCTCTGAACTCACTGGGAGTATATGTGGCTTCGACGCTGCAGCCAAACGAAAGCCCCCTCCACAAAACGACAATTCATTGGATCGTTTTCCTCCCGGCTGCTATTGC
Source organism: Akkermansiaceae bacterium (assembly GCA_043782285.1). Taxonomy (GTDB): domain Bacteria; phylum Verrucomicrobiota; class Verrucomicrobiia; order Verrucomicrobiales; family Akkermansiaceae; genus Luteolibacter. Next base: position 5,400 of record JAYWAR010000217.1, read on the forward strand.
AGCTTTGGTTTTTTCCATCATTTTTGTTCCACTATTTTCATTGGTATTTGCTCCGACTCATCGGGATGAGTCCTATTCCTTTCGACGCTATCGTTTTCCTACTTCTCATCACGCTGCTTGTCCTTCCACCGCTGATAGCTTATCTCACAAGCGAATTGGTCATCACTGATAGGCGTGCCTTAATCAAGGTTGGCTTTATCAGCCGTCGGAGCATCGAGATTTTCATTTCCAAGATCGAGTCCGTGGACATTAGCCAAGGTATTTTAGGTCGCCTTTTCGATTACGGCACAGTCACTCTGCGCGGCACAAGTGGCTCTGCAGAACTATTTCGCCTTATCGTAAATCCAATACGATTTCGAAATTGCATCCAACTTATTCAGAGTCACAACGAAGGACGCCAGTAATGAAAGCAGAACAGGCCATCAATAATGGGCCTGTAATCATGTGGCACGACCCTGATGATACTCGTCGATCTCCCCCCTCGGCCAGTGAGGTAGATTGCAGTCAATCCATCGAGGCCCTCAAACCATGGCTCGCTCATGCTTTAGAAGACGGCTCCAGCCTCAGCCAGGCGACCCGAGTCTCCGCAGTCACTGTGCAGGGATTCTCGCCGCAGATGATTTCCGGCAGACTTTGCGCAAAATCACCTATCAGCCAAACGGCAACGCCCACCCCCAGCGACCAAAACCCAATGATCCGAGAGGTAAATCAAGCCGGGTTAAACAAAGCACGGAAACCAATCTGCTTCAGCGGCTACGAAATAAGCGCAACAAAGTGCAGGGGTTCATGAATGATTTGCAAGTGCCCTTCGACAACAATCAGACTGAGTGGGATTTACGAATGATCAAAATGCAGCAAAAAATATCTGGCTGCTTCCGCCGCGAAAAAGGAACGAAGCGGCTTTGCATGATCCACCGCGACATCTTGGTCGTCCGCAAACAAGGTCTGAACCTGATCGATTCACTCAAAGTTGCTTTCGGCGGAAAGCCCGTCAGCGTCTGTTACTGCATAGCTACCATAAAATTACAGATGTTCTCGATTTGTCTGACTTCACTTGCGTTTTTTGACGGCATTTTTTTGCTCGAAGCTCACTTGTTTGGGATCAAAAGCTTCTGGCTCGTAACCCGGGTGCGCCCACTCGATATCGCCGTGCAAAGCTTGCATGTACTGAAAAGTCCCGCCGAAATCCTCTGGTGGACAGGCGCGGGCACCTTCTAACACTTGCGGGCCACCTTCCCCCACGAGCTTTTTTTCAAAAATAATTTCGTGAATCCACTCATCGGCGAAGTCGTAGCGGTAGAGAATTCGTAGCGGTAATTTCCTGCGACCGATAAACTCTGCGACTGTGAGTACCGCTTCATCTTGGAACTCACCGACGGTTTGATCTTCCAGCCCGATCGGGCCGATCACATCAACGAGTCGCTTGCCTTTGCCATGGCGGAATTCATGCGGGCTTTTGTTGTCCCAGCCCATTACCGCTTGCACGGCATCGCTGAAATCGATGAACGGTATGTCTGCTGCGATCGAGAACCGCCGCCAGATCTGTGGCTGAATTCCGTAAAGAAACACTTTTACCAAAACCCGATTTTCATTTTTTGCCCCTTTTATTTTTACCATGTCATGAGTTTGTGAACTTTACCTGTAAAAAATCAAAGCGTAATTGCTACGGATTTGAATCAAACGGTTCTTGCCGGAGGAGCGGAGAAACTCGCAAACCTTGCCGCCGGGTCTTCCCTGTTCAGATCGATCGCCACCCCTGCTATCAAAAATCCCTTTCACCGCTCAATAAAAACGAGTAGCTGAGATCAAATCTTTAAGCACGACGGCGGCGAAGCAAGGCGAGCGTCCCACACCAGCCAAGTAAAACTACCGAAGGTTCCGGAATTGCGTTAACTCCAAATGTGATAGTATCGAGAAAATTTCCTTCCAAAGTATTATGATCGGAAGTGTCAACCGCAGTGAAAGCGAAGCGATAATAACCATTGGCGACTGAAGTAAAAGCATCATTAGCCGCATATTGAGCCCAAGCCGTGTTACCGGTGGTATAGTCAGGGCTGAGCTGTTGAATATCGTCACCACCCCCAAAAACGTTATCCACGCCTAAATAAGTGATGGTGAGATTCACCGTGTCGCTGCCATTACGACCGCGATGGTAAAAAGAATAATCCACACCACCGGCAGCAGTAATTTGAACGTCTTGATACAAAGTTGCGGCGGTGGTCGCATTGATCTCGGCAAACTGGATCCCGTCTGCGGAAATTTTACCCTGAAATCCTGATGCCCAAATTTCTATTTTGTGATCTGCGGCAGTCGTCTGCCAACCTATTGCCATCGCAGTATCAAGATAGAGCCGAGCAAATTTCCCAGAATCAGCGAAGGACTGAACATAGCCTTCTGGATTGGTGACCGAATTATACGCGCTGTTGTAATTACCACTGGTGATACTAAACACGTCAAAACTATTATTATTCAAGACGCTGGCTGCGTGGGAACGACAGGATAAAAGCCCGAAAAAGATAAGAATGTTAAAAATGGGGGGATACATTGCATCATCCATGAAACCTAACTTCGGCGTTCTGTCAAGAACCCTCTGCCAATAGATCCATCGCTGATCGATTACTTAGAGTCTGTCCCAGACTTCGTGAGTCCTTATGATACAATGTTTTAGCGGCGGAATATAGAAGGGCATAAGAGCCTTAAAAGACTCCGATGCCCTAAATTCGGTGGCTATGATTTTGTGATCACACCAAATCTAACCTCGAACCATGGTCTCTTTCACCTACCAACCCGCTCTTCGTTCAGCACTTCCTTGCATCGATGGTACCGTGGACTACCGCGAACAGCGTGCCTTTTTTCAGCGCATCGACGCGATCTTGTTCACCTCGGGCTTGGAACAGGATTTCATCAACCTTGCGCTGACTGACCGAAAAATCGACACCGCTGCCACCCGTGCCAAGTGCCTAGAGACCTTCGCCCGCTACAGCGTGTTGGCACTCCGCTCGCACCCTGATGAAAGCCACCGTGCTCATCCGCAAACATGGATTGAAGAACCGGATGCCACAAGAACCGCTAGAATTCTTGAGCGAAATGAACACCCTCTGCATGAAGATGGCCGCCAAGGGCCGGACTGTTAACGGCAAGAAGCAGCGCAAAAAAGTGCTGCGTGAAATGAAGACGTTAGAAAAATGCATCGCCTCTCACCCCAAGTCCATCTTAACGCACTCAAGACCCGGCGAGATGAAACTGAGTTCAGCGAAGCCCAAGCAAAGCAAATCATGAAGCACATGGAAGGCGTGTTAGATTAACTTCTCACCGCCATCAAACAAGTCCACGAGCGCATCATCGACGGACGCCGGACCGCCCATGAAGACAAAATACTCGGTCTCTATGAGGATTGCGTCCATGTCATCGTCCGTGGCAAAGCTGGGTCTAAGGTCAAGTTCGGCAACAAAATATGGCTCGGCGAGAACCGCGATGGAGTCATCGTTGATTACAAGTTATATCAAGACACCCCTGGAGATTCCACTTTGGCAAAGCGCGGCATTGGCAATGGTCTGTGCCCGCGTAACGTCAGCGAATTGGCCGACAAACTCGCCCACCAATAAGGCTTTCGCGAAGGACTCAAACCTCGTGCCGCCACCGGAGGACGTATCGGCATTTTCGAGAACGTGTTCCTCGGATGCCAGCTGTTAGTCAGAGGATTCAAGCGCCGGCGACTGGCAGTAGGCTGGGCGGTGCTCACGCACAAGCTATGGGTTATTGGCCGGATGGCGGAGGCGGAGAAAAAGTGCAAAGAAGATCAAGAGCGCAAGGACGGCAGACTAAGCGTCCGGGCCGCCTGATCAAAAGGCAGTCAAATAGAGATCAAAAAGAAAAGGGATCACTATCAGACGACCCAGGCAAGTCGTATCCTCGAATTACCCAATTCGAAGGTGGATGCCTTGAAATGACGCGGGATTACCTCACACCACCCATTGTATATCTATACTCATCTCACAGAGTACCCAGCTGAACACGATTGGTTGGCGTTCTCAAAAAAGCGAATTTCTGGGACAGGCTCTAGTTAAGGAATGGATTAAGCCTGAGAAAGTTCACTCGATGATCCACGGCTGGATGCGGGATCAGGTAAACGCGGGTGCGCCGAGTTAAAGTCTAATTCCTAGGGAATTTTGAGATAAGTCAAAATTCGCAAGAAACCAAAAAGTGGAATTATAAAGCTGAAATTCCTGCGATTCACTGGCTTTGTGGGGAGGGACCGTAGAAAAAATGACTTGAGCTGTTTTGCCAGTAATACACTTGGCGGATCGTCAAAAACGAGAAAATCCATCAGGTTCGATTGTTGATTTGTATTAAGACACCTTAAAAATCAAGCGTTTGCCTTAGTTTGGCGGTATGTGATTTTGTTGAGAGTTGGGAGCGTTTGGTTTTGGTGAAAGACCGCTGGACAAGCGCCGGTGCAAGCTTCAGAAAAGCTGCACTTGAAACGTTTTTTTCGATCTGAGGCGGGAGCCGTGGTGTTATGGGTTTTGGCGGCGCTGATTTTGGCAGCGGCGCTTGCGCCTTGGTTTTACCAAGCAGGCATGAGTTTGGCGGAAATGGCGCTGAACCAGCATTTGCCCGAGCCTCTCGAATGGCTAGGATTTGCTTGTGGTCGCTCGAAATTTGGGCGCTTTTTCAGCCGTGCTTTGATGTTTTCGGCCGTGGTATTTTTACCCTGCTTGTGGCGGCGGATCCGACGGATTCGAGCTAAAACGGGTCAGCTCGCCGAGCCAGCAAGTCTGGTTGTGTGGCAATCCGCGTTGCTTCAGCTGATCTTGGGCTGCGCGATCGCGGGGGGAATGCTGTGGGCTCTCGGGGTGACGCTCGAAGCACTGGGTGTTTACCAAGCGACTTCGCGGCGCTTGGAGATTGGGGTTTTCGGGCGTAAGGTGTTGATGTTCGCGATCATTGCGCCGCTGGTGGAGGAATGGATGTTCCGTGGAGTTTTGTTGGGCTTATGGCTTAAATTTGCTCGGCCGCTGACCGCTTGTGTCGGCACTTCCTTGGTATTTGCCTTCGTTCATTTTCTGGATCCGCCGGTTGGTTCGGTCGTCGCCAATCCGGCCTCGTTGTTGGCGGGCTTCCGGTTGTTGGGGCAAATTTTTCTACATTTCACCAATCCGCAGTTTTTCATCACCGACTTCGCCAGCTTATTCGTAGTTGGGATGATCCTCGCGGTGGCCCGGGTGCGGACTGGCGCCTTGTGGTTTTCGATCGGGCTGCATGCGGGTTGGATCATCGCGTTCAAGAGTTTCAGCCTGCTTTACCGTCAGGTTCCAGCGCATCCGCTGCACCCGTGGGGTGTCGGTGATTCGCTACGCTCTGGACTATTGCCGCTTTTTGGGTTGGGGCTTACGGCGGCAATTTGCCAGTTTGTGTGGTGGCGTTTTAAAGCACCGCTTGGCGGAGGGCTAACCCCGCATAACGGTGACTGCGAAAACTTGCAAAACGCCGGCACTGCGGAGGATTTTAGCGCATTCGTGGACGGTCGCTCCGGTGGTGAGCACGTCGTCGATGAGAACCACCCCGGCCACGGATTTTTTGAAGCTGCGGCGGCCGACGGCAGTGAGGGCAAAGGCCCCGCAAAGGTTTGCTTGGCGCTCGGCGCGAGTGAGCGCGGTCTGGTGCTCGGTCGGCCGAGTCCGCCGTAATCCGTTGAGCACGGGCAAGCTGCAATGGCGGGAAAGCTCTCGTGAAATTTCCTCGGCTTGGTTAAAATGGCGGTGTTGTAAACGGGATCGATGCAACGGCACTGGCACCAGTGGCCACTGCCCGGCGAGCGCCGGAGCCAAACGTGGATCTTCAAACGCGCCAGCGGCAAGGCGCCCGAGATCTTTGGCGAGATGCAGTTCTCGGCCATATTTCAAGCGGTGAATCATCGCTAAAGTGCGCTCATCACGCGGCAGCGCCGGTCGCGCGAATTCAAATGCAAATTGCAAATTACGGCAGTTCGGGCAGGCAAATGAGCGTTCCAGTTGGCCGGGAAATGGCTCCCCGCAAATTTCACAAAAAGGTGGGGTGAGTCGCGGCAAATCGTGGTCGCAACTGGTGCAGAGTGCTCGTCCGTCGGTCAAGTCCACGCCGCAAACCACGCAGTGTGGCGGGTAGAGCAGGTCCAGCGCCCGCGCGCCCCATTTCCGCCAAGTGCGGGCTTCCGGCAGTGGGGGTAAACACGTCATCCGCTGGGTTCCGATTGGAGTTGAATTTCCCGCTTTGCAACACTGCAATTGGGTGGCCAAACCACGGGTTGTAAGGGTCGTGGCAAATCCAGCAATTTTCCATGAGTAGTTTCGCAGCACCTTGAGGAAAATGAAAGTCCGCGATCGATGATTTTAACTTGGTGCCGCTTGTGGCTGGCTTTTATGCTCACCGCCATGATCAGCATTGAAGTTGTCGGAAACATTCACTGCCAATGGGGTGAGGGCCCAATTTGGTGGCAGGGAGCGCTTTATTTTGTCGATATCGAAGGTCACCAAGTTCACCGCTTCGATCCAGCCGACGGCAGCAGCCGATGTTGGGACGTCGGTCAGCGGGTGGGTACGGTGGTGCCACGCGATCAGGGCGGCTTGGTCATCGCCGGTGACCATGGGCTATTTTTCTTGGATGAGCAAACTGGCCAGCTCCGCGCCATCGCCGATCCCGAGCCCGAGCAGCCGAACAACCGCTTTAACGACGGCAAGTGTTCGCCCGATGGCCGCTTTTTCGCCGGTACCATTAGCCTGTCGAAAACAACCGGCGCGGCCTGGCTCTACCGGCTCGACCCCGATCTTTCGCTCCACCAAGCCTTCGGGCCGGTGACCAATTCCAACGGCATCGTCTGGTCAATCGATGGTAAAACCGTGTTTTACATCGATACTCCGCGGCGGGAAGTTCTGGCTTTCGACTACGCCGACGGCGATTTGTGCAATCTGCGCAGTGTCATTTCCACCGCGCACCTGGATTCCTCACCCGACGGGATGACCCTCGACAACCAAGGGCATCTGTGGATCGCGTTTTGTCACGGTGGCTGTGTGGTTTGCTTTGATCCAGAGTCGGGCGCAGAGCTGCAACGGATCGAATTGCCCTGCTTAGAAACCACCGCCTGCGCTTTCGGCGGCCCAGATTTGGCGGATCTTTACGTCACCACCGGCGTTCACAAATCGGTGGTCGAGGAACATGCCGGACGTTTGTTGGTGATTCGCGGCCTAGCCGTCAAGGGCGTACCTGCACATGCTTTTGCAGGTTAACCTAGAAAGGAAAATGATAAAGGTATTCACTCCGAGATTTACCACGGATTGCGCTGATTTTGACTGATTTTACGGAAAGAATTGGCAGCAATTCGACTCACCTCTTGGGTGAACGGGTAATCCTTTCCAACTTCTTAAAAATCAATTCAATCCGTGAAATCAGGAGTGATCATCTTCTTGTTTAGGGTTAACCTTTCCAGGGCTACCACCAATCCCGGTAGTAATTTTTAAATAAAATCACCTGCGTCGGACGCTATTTGCTGTAAACCTTGCTGAAATCTTCGAATTCATGAAAATTAACCCTCCCACTGCGATTGCTGCTTTCGTCCTTGTTGGCACAGGGGCTTTCATGGCGGGGCGCATTTCCTTTGCGGATACCGCGTCGTCTTCTTCCAACCCAGCCATTGAGAATAAAGCCTCCAGGACAAGCTCTCGCGATGGCAGTGGCAGCAATACCGCCGCTTCACGGCTGGCTCACGCTTCTCGTCACGACAAGGAAACCACTCAGGACCGGATGGCCCGGCTTGAATCGATCCTTCGCGGTGAAAATCCGCTGACGCGCAGCCGTGCGATGTTGGTATTCCTCGATCAACTTGGCCCCGGCGAATTTGAGGCCACGGTCGCCCGCTTTAAAAGTCTGGGTCTGACGGAAAGCCGGATGGGCGATTACTCGCTATTGTTGAGTGCTTGGGCCCAAGCAGATCCGCTGGCTGCCATCACTTATGCTCAAAATACCCCCCAAGAGACTTTTGCCTCGCAAACCATTCTCACCACCTGGGCCAACACCGACCCGGATGCCGCGATTCGCTGGGCGGAGAGTCAACACCAAGGTGACGGCGCTAACCCTTACTTCCCCGGGATCATTCGTGGCCTCGCCGACTCGGACCCGACCCGCGCCATCGCCCTGCTCACCGGAATGCCTCGCAGCGTCGAACGCGGGGTCGGGCTCGACTTTTTTCTGCCGCACCTGTTACAACAAGGGCCGGATGCCACCCGTGCTTGGATCGCGACTCTTACCGATGATTCGCTGCGCAATGGCGCGATGATGCGCGCCACAGGACCCCTCGCGACCACCGATCCCGCAGGTACGGTCTCGTGGCTACTGGCGAATCCGGGCGAGGCCAGCCAGCGCCGGATTGACGATGTTTACAGCACATGGGCCAGCCAAGATTCGCAAGCGGCGATGAACTCATTCAGCAGCCTCGCTCCCGGCAATGATCGTAGCAATGCCTTGCGTGGCATGATCAGCAATATTGCCGGAGTCGATCCATCGG